>CAITLX010000108.1 GCA_903893335.1 uncultured delta proteobacterium
CGAGGCAAGAAAGGACGCGCATGATCGAAGTGTACGCCGCTTCGAGCGCGCCTGACAAGAGCGTGGGGACCAGCGAGGGCGCGACCGCCGTCTCGTTGCCCGAGATGCTCGCTCGAGCCCGCTCGGTTCGCGGCGGCGTGGCGAGGTGGCGACGTCGACAAAAGGAGAACGGGCCACACGGCGCGAACGCCGGCGGCCCGTTGAGGAGGTTCGAGTTCGAGGGAGGCCGCTCAGCAGCGGCCATCTCGAGAGAGGACGCTTACCAGCTGCCGCCTCGAGAGAGGCTTACCAGCTGCCGTGCGAACCGTGGCTGCCGTGCGAGCCGTGGCTGCCGTGCGAGCCGTGGCTGCCGTGCGAACCGTGGCTGCCGTGCGAACCGTGGCTGCCGTGCGAGCAGTGCTGCGCGGGGATGACGCCGTCGGCCGGGTCGCCGAGCGTGGGCATCTGGTCGCAGCCCTCGCGCGCCTTCTGGATGACGTCGTCTTCGGACGCGGAGAGCATGCCGCGGGCGGAGCGCCCGAAGCTGGGGAGGTTGCCCGGACCGTTGTCGTGGGTTGCCATGATTACCTCGCCTCGGAGGTGAAGGACTCGCCCGGACGCAGGACGTAGCCGCCGTGGTTGTCGAGACGCTGCTCGAGCGTGAGGAAGCCCGCGCTGTCGATGGTGGCCTCGTGGGCCGCCAGGAAGTCGGCGAGCGCCATGGCGGAGACGCCGTGGGTCTCGTGGGTCGGGGTGGCTCCGTCGCCCTCGTTGGCGATGAAGACCTCGAACCGCTCGGAGCGGCCGGGGGCGCTCGAGACGGCGCTGCGCGCGCAGACCTCGAGGCCGAACTTGGTTCCGACCGGGTCGACGAGCGTGACGGCGACGGCGCCGTGCTCGAGCGAGCCGACCGAGAGGACGGTGCACGCCGCGAGGCGCGTACCGGAGGCGAGCACCGCGAGGGGCTCGACGGTGGCGACGGCGGCCGAGGTCGCCGAGGCAGTGGGCGCCGCGAGGGCATTGCCAACGCCGGCGGCGTACGCACGTGCCGTAGCAGGCACCAGCACCGCACCAGCACCCAAGGCCGTCATCATCGACCGCCTGTTCATCGTTCCGCTTCCGCTCTGCATGGGTTGTCGAGCCTCCTCACTACCAGTTTCACAGAAGTCCCCCCGGGAGTCAACGGCGTCCGGTGCGGACCAGGTCTTGGTGCCAGCGCGCGTGAAACGCAACGGGGCACCCTACTTTCAAATATCTCACAGAATCGGATCGGAATGCAAGAGCCGCGCGCCGGGCACGCCGGAGCAGACCGAACAGGGCCTGGGACGCGGGCTACTCGCAGGTGAGCAGGAGCAGCGCGCCGAGGACGGCTGCGGGGGCGGTCTCGGTCCGCAGGATGAAGGGGCCGAGGCTCACGAGGTGGAAGCCAGCGGCGGCTGCCTCGGCGGCCTCGGCCGCGGTCAGGCCACCCTCGCTGCCGACCGCGAGGACGACCGGTTGTTCGGGGCGAAGGCCCTGCAAAAGCGGGCCGATCGGGGCCTCTGCGTCCTCCCACGCGCACAGCGCGAGGGTGCCCGCCGGCCGGGCGTCGGCGACGGCATCGCCCCAGGATCGCGGCAGGTGGACGCGCGGCGCGTCGCCCCTCCCCGACTGGCGCGCGGCCTGGATCGCGATGCGCCGCCAGCGCGCCACGCGGTCGGCCGCTCGGTCGCCGAGGAGCACGACGGCGCGCGCGGTCTCGACCGGGACGATGTCGGTCACGCCGAGCTCGGTGGCGTCGCGGACGATCGCGTCGAGCTTGTCCCCCTTGCCGATCGCTTGCAGCAGCGTGACCTGGCGCACCGCGCGCACGCGCGCAGCGGTGGGAGCGTCGGCGACGACGCGGACGCCGTCGCGCTCGACGCTGACGACGCGCGCGGTGGCCTCGAGCGCGTGCTCGGGGTCGAAGAGGACGAGCGCGTCGCCGGGCGCGAGGCGCAAAACTCGCGCGACGTGGCGCGAGGTCTGCGCGTCGAGATCGAGCGGCCCCGCGCGGAGGTCGTCGACCGGGATGCGCGTCACGCGGCTCATCGGAGGCGCTCGAGGAGGAGCGCGAGCCACTCGCCCTCGACCGGGCGCTCGAGCAGCGCGCAGTCGTCGAACGCGGCGAGCAGGGCTTCGTCCTGGCCGACGAGGACGCCCGACAGCACGAGCAGGCCGCCGACCTCGACGCGCGCGACGAGCTGGCGCGCCATGGGGCCGAGGACGCGGGCCTCGATGTTGGCGACGACGACGGGGTACTGCGCGTCGAGGGCGTCGAGCGAGGAGGTGTCGGCGACCAGGCGGTCGGCCAGACCGTTGCGGTCGGCGTTCTCGCGCGCGACGGCCACCGCGTCGGCGTCGACGTCGATCGCGCGCGCGGACGCCGCGCCGAGCAGCAGCGCGACGAGCGCGAGGATGCCGCTGCCCGTCCCGACGTCGAGCACCTGCTTGCCCGCGAACGCTGCGGAGTGCGCGTCGAGCAGCGCGGCGACGAGCGAGGTGGTGGCGTGCAGCCCCGTACCGAACGCGCGGCCCGGCTCGAGCACGAGCACGTGCACGCCGTCGCGCGGCGCGTCGATCGCCTCCCAGGGCGGGCGCACGGTGATGCGCTGCGTGAGCGCGAAGGGGTGGAAGTGCTCCTTGTACGCGTCGCGCCACGCGTCGCCGACGAGCTCGTCGCGGCGCGGCGCCCAGGCGGCGTCGAGCTCGGCGAGGGCGGCGTCGGCAGCGCCCACGTCCACGAAGCTGGCCACGAGCGTGACGAGGCCGGCCACCGCGGCGCGCGGGAGCGTCGTGTCGTCGCGCTGCTCGACCCCTTCGGCCCCGAGCTCGAAGAGCATGGCGCCGACCTCGTCGGCCTCGTCGGGCGGGACGTCGAGCAACAGCAGCGGGAAGCGGGGCTCTGCGGTCATGGGGCGCGCAGCGTAGCCGATGCGCGCGGCGGCGGACGATTGCCGCGCGCGGCGACGTAGGGCATCCATGCGCCCCTTCGATGACCCAGAGAGAGCCCAGCGCGACGCCTCCCGACGCCCGCCCCGCGCCGCGCGCGTCGGACCACGCGCGCGTGCTCGCGTTCCCGCTGGTGCTGGCCGCCATCGACCTCGCGCTGCGCGCTCGAACCAAGGGCAACGCGAACCCGCACCACTGGTCGCTGCAAGACGGCGCGGTGTACGCGCTCGGGCTCGGCTGGTCGTTCGCGTCGTGGCTGCTGTTCGCGGCCGTCGTCTCGCACCTGACGCGAGGCCGAGGCGCGGCGCGCGCCCTGGTCGCGTTCGCGATGGGCTCGCTCGGCGGGCTGCTGTTCATGCTCAGCTTCACCTACCGCGCGACGTTCGATCAGTCGCCGAGCTGGCAGGTGCTCAAGTGGGGCCTCGCCGAGTGGCGCAGCGTGGTGCAGCTCGCGCGGTGGCAGCTGAACGCGGGCCACGCGATCGTCATCCCGCTGGTGGGCGCGGCGCTGGTGCTCGCGATGCCCCGCACGCGCGCGGCGCTCGCCTGGCCGAGGTCGATGGCGCGACGCCTCGCCGCGACGCTGGCCCTCGGGGCGTACGTGGCGACGAGCGTGCTGACGCTCGGGGTCGCGGGCTTTCAGGACCCGCTGCCGGTCGACGCCAACAGCATGGCCGCCGTCGTGCAGCTCGGCATCGCGGCGACGACGCACGAGATGCACCTCGTCGCGCCCGTGCGCCCCGTGCTCGCGCCCGCCCCGCCCGCGCACCGCCCCAACGTGCTGCTCCTCGTGCACGAGTCGCTGCGCGCCGACGGTCAGCTGCCGGGGCTCGACTACCCGACCGTGCTCGACGCGCACGCGCTCGCGCCGTTCGCGTCCACGCTGCCCGCGCGCCGCGCCGAGGGCTACTTCGTGTTCCCGCGCGCGCGCACCAACTCGACCGCGACCGAGTCGAGCGTGCCGACGATCCTCGCCGGCATCGACCCGGGCGGCCCGGCGCTCGCCTTCGGCCGGGCGACCTCGTACTTCGCGCTCGGCAAGGCGACGCAGGCGCACACCTTCCTCTACTCCGCGCAGAGCTACTCGTTCAGCCACTTCGACGAGTTCTTCTTCGACACGTCGCTCGACGTGCAGAAGACGGGCGAGGACCTCTCGGCGGTGCTCGTCAACGACCGCGGGATCGACGACGCGTTCGCCGTCGACGCGGCCATCGCGCACCTCGCCGAGCTCGCGCGCAGCGGCACGCGCTTCGTCGGCGCCGTGCACTTCAACGCGACGCACGCGCCGGGCTACCCGGGCCCGGGCGTCGCGTTCACGCCGAAGGACCGCGAGGACCCGGGGCAGTACGAGCTCGCCGCGCGCTACATCGACCGGCAGGTCGAGCGCCTGCTGCGCGCGCTCGACGACCTCGGCCTCGCGCAGAGCACCGTCGTGGCCTCGACCTCCGACCACGGCGAGATCATCGGGCCGCACCACCCGGTCGATCGCCTCGGCAACTTCTACGAGGAGGTGCTGCGCATCCCCGTCTGGGTGCGCGTGCCCCCCGCGTGGATGGCCGAGCAGCCGGGCTGGGCGCAGGCGCTCGACGCGTGGCACGACCGCAACGTGCAGAACCTCGACGTGCTGCCGACCCTGCGCGACGTGCTCGCGCTCGGCGGCGACCCTGCGCTCGGGCCGAGCGAGCTTCGCGGCCGCAGCCTGGTGCGCCCGCCCCCCGCCGACGACGTCATCGCGGGGCAGAGCACCTGCGCCTACCGGCAGTGGGCGCTCGATGGGCTCTACGCCATCAATGGTCGCGTGAAGGTCATCGCGTCCAACGATCGCGCGAGCGCGCAGGTCTACGACCTCGACGCCGATCCGCGCGAGGAGCACGACCTCTGGGGCGAGCCCGGCTGGCGCGAGCGCGTGATGCC
>CAITLX010000109.1 GCA_903893335.1 uncultured delta proteobacterium
ACCGGGCGCCGTCAGCTGGTGGGCGAGGCGGGGCTGCCGTACCACGGCGCCGATTACGCCTACGGGTCGGCGTCGGCCGTCGCCACGGGGCCCTTCTGATGTCGGCGCGCGGGCTCGCCACCGATCGCCGCGGCGCGGTCATGGTCGTCGCCGTCTTCATGTCGGCGTTCCTCGTCGGCGGCCTCTGGTACCTCATCGGCATCGGCGACGCGGTGCTCTACCGCGAGCGCATGCAGGACGGCGCCGACGCCGTCGCGTACGCGGCGGCCGTCTACCACGCGCGCGGGATGAACCTCATCGCGATGATCAACCTGATCATGGCCGCCATCCTCGGCGTGCTCGTCGCGATGAAGCTCCTGCAGGTCATGAACGCGATCGCCAACGTCGTGTCGTGCTCGTCGGGCGCGATCTCGCTCGGCACCTGCGCGCCGTGCGACGCGGTTTGCGCGCTGACCAGCGCGCTCGAGAGCCCGATCTCGAGCACCGTTCAGGCGACCGAGCAGGTGGTCAAGGCGACGCTGCCGGTGCTGAGCAAGCTCCAGGTGACGATCGCGGTGGGCATGCCCTGGGTCGCCGAGGGCAAGAGCCTCGACGTCGCCACGCAGTACAAGAAGCCCGTCGAGAGCGGCGCCACGCTCGGAAGCTCGCTCGTCGCGGGCACGCCGGTCGACGCGTCGGGGCGCCCCAAGCTCGGGCTGCCCGTGCGCGAGGGGGACTACGCCGAGCTCTGCAAGAAGGCGGGCGAGTTCGTGGGCAAGGTCGCCTTCGCGCCGTTCGGCGGGCTGGGCGACTGGGTCGCGAGCGCGGTCGGCGGCATCGTCTCGTCGTTCCCGAGCTACTTCTGCGCCGCGGGCGGCGCGGTCAACGTCAAGGCGGCGTCCGATCCGGCGGCGATGCACGCGCTCGCGCAGCAGCAGTGCGACGCGAAGAAGAACGCCCTCTCGGGGCTCGCCAAGAAGCTCTTCAGCGTGAGCGACTGCGTGGCGGACGCGACCAAGAGCATGACGCAGACGCTCGGCCAGAAGGGGGCCGTCGGCGGCGCCTTCGACGCGACGGGCATGACGCCGAAGGTCGTCATCGACGACGCGGTCAACGGCAACGACTACTTCCAGGTCTGGTCGGCGGTCGTCGGCGACGACGCCTACGTCAAGGTCGCGCAGAAGGGCGTCGAGATCGCCAACTGGAACAAGGGCAAGGCGGCGCCGCCCCCCGCGTGGGGTCGCGTCGGCTTCGCGCAGGCCGAGTTCTACTACGCGCCCAAGGCCGGCCAGGCGGGCAAGGCGTGGTCCGACTACCGCGACGAAACGATGTGGAACATGCGCTGGCGCGCGCGCCTGCGGCGCTTCCACCCGCCGGGAGGGCAGGGGCTCGGCGGGCTCGTCGGCGGCCTCGGCACGCAGCTTCTCGGCAAGCTCGACTCGACGATGGCGGGCGCCCTCTCCGACGCCGACGCGCTCACGTTCCTCATGGGCGGCGGCGGCGCGCAGGCCTCGACGATCTTCGGCCCCTCGCTCGGCGGCGCGCAGTCGGTCGCGGAGAACCCGGTGCTCGACGGGCTGCAAGGCCTCGAGGTGATCCATTGAGCCCGCGTCGCCTTCGCCGTCGCAGCGCGCGCGGAGCGGCCCTCGTCGAGGCCGTGGTCGCGATCCCGTTCTTCGTCGTGATCTTCGCGTCGCTCGTCTACATCGTCGCGCTCTACGCCCAGAAGGAGCGCACGATGCGCGAGGCGCGCCAGAACGCGTGGACGTACGCGCTGCGCGGCTGCTCGGGCTCCGAGGCGACCACGCAGGGCTTCGGCGGCTCGGCGGTCACCGACCTGGGCATCGGCGGCGACCCCAACCAGTTCAACGGCGATCCGCAGGGCGGCGGGCTCTTCTCGCAGCAGTACGGGCAGGCCGTCTCCACCTCGAAGGGCAAGGCGAAGGCCGGGTTGCTCATCGGCGGCTACACGAAGGACGTCGCGACCACGACGCGCGTGCAGTGCAACGAGGTGCCGCACGACGGCGACCCCCTCGGCATGCTCACCTACGCGTGGGGCTCGCTGACCAGCTGGTGATGCCGATGCGTCCCACCCCCGCCGCTCCGCCCGCGCCGCGTCGCGTCCCTCTGGGGCACCGCGTGCGCGCCGTCGCGCGCGTCGCCTGCTACCTCGTGTTCGCGTTCGCGCTCGCCTCGGGGCTCGCGCTGCGCTCGGTGTGGGCCGACGTGAAGGAGTCCGCGCTCGGCGTCGGGCGCGAGCTCGCGGCGTTCGGCGATCTGGGCGCGGGCGCGCACGTCGTACGGCTCAACGGCGAGCCGCTGCTCGTCGCGAGCACGACGACCGAGGCCCCCATCGACGCGGTGCTCGATCGGCTCGCGGTGGCGTGCCGCGCGCACGCCGGCGGGCTCGACCTCGAGGTCGAGCGGCTCCCCGAGGCGCTCGCGGCGCCCCTGCGGCCGCGCGTGGCCAGCGGCGAGGCGCTCGGCATCGTGCGCCAGCAGAGCGAGCACGAGGGGATGATCGCGTGCCTCGCGCACGAGGGGCAGGGGGGGTACGCAGCGCTGGTCGAGCGCCTCCGCGCCTTCTCGGCCACGGGCGATCTCGCGAGCGTCGGCAAGCTCCGCTACGTCTACGCCGAGCGCCGCGACGCGCGCACGCACGTGGTCGCGGTGTGGACGGAGGCGGCGCTGCGCATCGGGCGCATCGTGCCGCTCGACGGGGTCGAGCCTCCGGGCGACGAGCCACGCGGCGCGCCCCGCCCCGAGGGGGCCCGTCGCATCCTCAGCGCATCGGTCGAGGGGGCGCCGCACGCGGTGCACCTCTTCGACGTCCCGGGCGCTCCCGACGCAGCCGTCGAGGCCTACGCGGCGCGCCTGCCCGCGCTCGGCTGGTCGCCCGCGCGTGCGACCTCCGGCGAGGTGCCCGCCGGGCGGGTCTTCACCCAGGCGGGCGCCGACCTCTGGGTCGTCGGCGCCGCGCGCGGCGATCGCAGCGTGGTGACGCTCGTCGAGGTCGGCGCGCGCTGAGGCGCGGCGCCGATGTATAGTCGCCCACCTGCATGAACCGGCGCGCGCTGCTCCTGGCCGTGATCGTCGCCGCCCTCGGTGCGCTCCTGCTCGTGTTCTACGTGCGCAGGTTCGAGCAAGAGGCGTCGGGCGGCGAGCGCGTCAAGCTGCTCGCGGTGGTCAAGCCCATCGACCGCGGCGTCGCCATCACCGACGACATGCTCTCGGCGCGCGAGGTGCCCCAGGCCTACGTCGAGGACCGCGCGGTCAAGGCGAGCGAGAAGGCGAAGATCGTCGGCCTGCGCGTCGGCAACGGCGTGCAGCCCGGCCAGACGCTGCTCTGGACGGATCTGGCCATCGCCACCGACGAGCGGCGCGATCTGAGCTCTCTCGTGCAGCCCGGCAACCGCGCCGTCACGGTGCGGGCCTCGAGCAGCGACGACAAGAGCCACGCGCTCATCCGCCCCGGCGACTACGTCGACGTCGTCGCGACGATGCCCACCGGCGCCGCCGAGGGGCGCACCGCCGTCGTGCTGCTGCAGCGCGTGCTCGTGCTCGCGGTCGGCCTCGAGACCGCGCCCGACCCCATCGCCGACAAGAAGGAGGGGCAGGCCCAGCGCGACCTCATGCTGACGCTCAGCCTCAACCTGCAGGAGGCGCAGATGATCGCCCTCGCGGTCGAGAAGGGGCGCCTCTCGGTGGCGCTGCGCAACCCCGACGACCAGCGCATCGTCGAGGGCATCCCCGACATGCCCGCCTCGGCCATCATGGACCGCGGCCAGCGCGAGAAGGTGCAGAGCGTGCGGCGCACGGCGCCCATCCGGCTCGAGGCCGTCGGAGGCGCGCGATGAGGCGCGCCCTCGCCCTCGCGCTCGGCGCAGCCCTCGCGCTGCCGCCTGCCGCCGCGCTCGCGCAGAAGAAGGCGCCCGCCGAGGGGCCGACCGCGCGCGTCGATCGCACCGAGGAGCTCGGCCTCGCGGTGGGCGAGAACCGGACCCTGCCCGCCGCCGACGTGAAGAACTTCTCCGAGGGCACGCCCGGCATCGCCGACATCAAGATCGCCACCGACGGCTCGCAGTTCGTCGTCGTCGGCGAGAAGCCCGGCTCGACGACCCTGCTGCTCATCATGAAGGACGGCACGAAGGTGACGTGGGTCATCAACGTCTTCGCCCGCCCGCCGAGCCTGGTCGAGCGCGAGCTCGGCGAGCTCCTCGACGGCACCACGGGCGTGCGGCTGCGCCGCGTCGGCACGCGCTTCTTCATCGAGGGGGGCGTCAACGCCGAGCCCGACCTCAAGCGCATCCAGCAGATCGCGTCGCTCTACCCCGGGCAGGTCGAGTCGCTCGTCGTGGTCGGGTCGCCGGCGCCCGAGCGCAAGTTCAACGTCCGCGTCGACTTCTTCTTCGTGCAGTACGACCGCAAATCGAGCTACGGCGTCGGCGTCTCGTGGCCGACGGCGATCGGCGGCCCCTCGCTGCAGAGCCAGCTCACCTACGACTTCGTCGCGGGCACCACGACGACCGCGCAGGCGTCGATCGTCAACCAGCCGCTGCCCGGCCTCGACATCGCGTCGTCGCGCGGCTGGGCCAAGGTGCTCAAGCAGGCCACGGTGATCACGACCAACGGCTCGGAGGCCTCGTTCGAGAGCGGCGGCGAGCAGAACTACCCCGTGTCGAGCGGGCTGGTCGCGTCGATCCAGAAGATCGCGTTCGGCACCAACGTGTCGGTGCTGCCGCGCTACGACACCGCGTCGCACGACCTCGAGGTGAAGCTCTCGGCCGACGTGAGCGATCTCACGCCCCCCGAGGCCTCGGTGCTCCCGGGCCGCGACACCTCGAAGCTCTCGACGCTCGTGCACCTCAAGCTGGGCCAGTCGATCGTGCTCTCGGGCATCCGCACGCGCACGCAGCGCCACAACATCAAGGGGCTGCCCTTCCTCAGCGAGATCCCGGTGCTCGGCGTGCTGTTCGGCACGCACTCCGACGCGAAGGACGACATCGAGGGGGCCGTGTTCATCGTGCCGAGCCTCGTCGAGTCGGCGCCGAAGGCGAGCGTCGACCTCGTGAAGAGCGCGCGCTCGCAGTACGAGGAGTTCCACGGCGACGTCGAGCTCATCAACGCCTACAACAAGACGCCTCCCCCGGCGCCCCCCGCCTCGGCGACCCCGCCTCCGAGCCCGCAGACGCGCTAGCCGCGGGCGCGTCGATGGACCTCGAGATCACCATCCAGTCGGCCGAGGGGGCCCACACCACGCAGCTTCGCGCGCTCGGGCCGCTGTCGTTCGGGCGCGGGCGCGAGTGCACCGTGCGCATCGACAGCGATCGCATCTCGCGCCAGCACGTCATCGTCGAGCCGCGCGCCACCACGCTGTTCGTCGAGGACACCTCGACCAACGGCACGATGGCGGGCGCGACGCTGCTCAAGCGCACCTCGGTCGAGGTCCCCTACGGCACGCCCATCGTCATCGGCCGCCACACGCTCGTCCTCCGCCCCGCGGCGCGCGAGGAGCGCCCCGCGCCGCTGCCGCCGCCTGCGGCGCCCCGCGCGATGGCTGTCGTCACGCTCCCCTCGGCCGTCTCTCCCGCGCCTGCGCCCGCGCCGCCGGTCGCCCGGCCGACCGAGCGCGCCGTGGGCGAGGCCGCGCGCAAGGGCAAGGACGACGAGATCTCGCTGCGCCGCGAGATCCACCGTCAGCTGCTCGAGCACCTCGACCTCGCGACGATGGACCCGTCGAAGTTCGACGACCCGTCGCTGCGCCCGAAGGTGCTCACGGCGCTGCGCCGCATCGTGTCGCTGCTCGGCGCGCGGCTGCCGGCCACCGTCGATCGCGACGGGCTCGTCGGCGAGCTCGCCGACGAGGCGCTCGGCCTCGGTCCGCTCGAGCGCTTCCTCGCCGACCCGACCGTGACCGAGGTCATGGTCGTCGATCCGAGCACGATCTACGTCGAGCGCGCGGGCAAGCTCGAGCTCACCGGCGCGCGCTTCACCGACGACGAGCGCGTGCGCGCGGTCATCGAGCGCATCGTCACGCCGCTCGGCCGGCGCATCGACGAGTCGTCGCCGCTCGTCGACGCGCGCCTCAAGGACGGCTCGCGCGTCAACGCCGTCATCCGCCCGCTCGCGCTGCGCGGCTCGTGCATCACCATCCGCAAGTTCGGCAAGACGCCCCTCACGCTCGACCGGCTCGTCGAGCTCTCGGCCATCGACCCGCGCATGGCGCGCTTCCTCGTGCGCTCGGTCATCGCGCGCAAGAACATCGTCATCTCCGGCGGCACCGGCAGCGGCAAGACGACGCTGCTCAACGTGCTGTCGGGTGCCATCCCCGACGACGAGCGCATCGTCACCATCGAGGACGCCGCCGAGCTCTCGCTCGCGCAGCCGCACGTCGTCTCGCTCGAGACGCGTCCGATGAACATGGAGGGCAAGGGCGAGTACACCATCCGCGATCTCGTGCGCAACGCGCTGCGCATGCGCCCCGATCGCATCGTCGTCGGCGAGTGCCGCGGCGGCGAGGCGCTCGACATGCTGCAGGCGATGAACACCGGCCACGACGGGTCGCTGACCACGACGCACGCCAACTCCCCCGAGGAGGCCATCGCCCGGCTCGAGACGCTCGCGCTCATGGCCGGCGTCGACCTCCCGTCGCGCGCGATCCGCGAGCAGATCGGCGCGAGCGTGCACGTCGTCGTGCAGCAGACGCGCCTGTCGGACGGCACGCGCAAGGTCACGCGCGTCGCCGAGGTGCTCGGCATCGGCGACGACGGCGTCATCGAGCTGCGCCCCATCTTCGAGTTCGTGCGCACGGGCACCGGCCCCGGCGGCGCGGTGCTCGGCGAGTTCCGCGCGACCGGCTACCTGCCGTCGTTCCTCGATCAGTTCCTCGTGATGGGGCTGGTGCGCCCCGGGGAGCCCTACCTGTGAGGCGGGTGCCGCTCTCGGTCCTGCCGTGGCTCGGGGTCGGGCTCATCGCGCTCGCGCTGTTCGCCGCCACCTGGGCCGTGGCGGCCGACGCGCAGGGGCCCGCGCGCCGCCTCTTCGCCCGCTACGTCGCGTACCTCGAGCGCAAGCTCCGCCTGATGTTCATCTTCGACAAGGGGAGGACGATCGCGCTCACGCAGCTTGGCCTGCTCGGCGTCGTCGCCGCGCTGGGGCTCGCGTTCGGCCTGCCGCTCGGCTGGCTCGTGGCCGTTGCCATCGTCGTGGGGCCGCCGTGGGCCGTCGAGCGCGCGCGCCAGAAGCGCGTCGAGCGCATCGAGGCGCAGCTCGACACCTTCCTGCTCGCGCTGGCCAACGCCCTGAAGACGACGCCCAGCATCGGCGACGCGTTCGGCAGCGTGCAGACGCTCGTCGCCGCGCCGCTGCGCCAGGAGGTCGAGCTCTCGGTCAAGGAGATGCGCCTCGGCAGCACGCTCGACCAGGCGCTGCTGCACATGGCCGGGCGCGTCGGCAGCCGCCAGCTCGACGCGGCGCTCTCGTCGGTGCTCGTCGGTCGGCAGATCGGCGGCAACCTCCCGCGCATCCTCGAGACCACGTCCGAGTCGCTGCGCGAGATGGCGCGCCTCGAGGGGGTCGTGCGCAGCAAGACGGCCGAGGGCAAGGCGCAGCTCTGGGTGCTGGCGCTCTTTCCCTTCGTCATGATCTTCGCGCTCAACGCCGTGCGCGAGGGCTACTTCGAGCCGCTCACCGAGAGCGTCACCGGCTACGTCGTCGCGCTCGTCGCCGCAGGGTTCTGGGTCTCCTCGCTCGTCGTCGCGCGCAAGGTGCTGGCGGTGGACGTGTGAGGCTGCACCACGACGCGCTGCGCTGGCTGCTCGTCGGCGCCGTCGCCGTCGCGCTGCTGGCGGCGACGTACGGCGTGGCGAGCGCGCCGACCCGCACGGCCGGTCGGCTGGGGCTGCGCGGGTTCAAGCGCCAGCGCGCGCTCGAGGGGGACGGCGCGTGGCCGCAGGTCGAGCCGGTCGTGCGCTGGCTCGGCGTGCGCCTCTCGGGCGTGCTCTCGGACGGCGCCCACGCGTCGCTCGATCGCCAGATCGCGCTGGCCGGCGACTACCTGGGCCTCACCCCCGAGGAGTACGTCGCGCTCAGCGTGCTCTCGGCCGTGGGCGGCCTGTTCGGCGGCGCGCTGCTCGGGCTCGCCACCGGCTCGCCGGGGCTGCTCGCGCTCGTCTGCGTGCCGCTCGGCGCCGCGCTGCCCTACCTCGTGGTGACGGGCGAGGCGCAGCACCGCCTCAAGCAGATCGGGCGCGGGCTGCCCTACGCGATCGATCTCATGGCGCTCGCGATGAGCGCGGGGCTCGATTTCCCGGGGGCGGTGCGCCAGGTCGTCGAGAAGTCGAGCGACCCGGACGACCCGCTCGTCGAGGAGCTCACGCGCGTGTTGCAGCAGTTTCAGCTCGGCCGCACGCGCAAGCAGACGCTGCTCGAGCTCGCCGATCGCGCGCCGTCGCCGGCCGTCGGCGAGTTCGTCTCGGCGGTCGTGCAGGCCGAGGAGCGCGGCAACCCCGTCGCCGAGGTGCTCATCATCCAGGCCGAGGCGTCGCGCACGCGCCGCTCGGTCAAGGCCGAGGAGGCCGCGGCGAAGGCGGGGGTCGCGATGGTGCTGCCCCTGTTCCTGCTGTTCGGGTGCATCATGCTCCTGGTCATGGCGCCGATGCTGCTGCGCCTGGCCTCCATCGCCGAGTGAGGGGCGACCATGAACGCGCTCGAGTTCCGCATCCGCACCCCCGACGGTCGCACCGAGACGGTGGTCGTCGACGGCGATCGCGCGCTCGTCGGCAGCGGCGCGCACTGCGAGATCCGGCTGCCCCCCGAGCACGCGGCCGTCGAGCACGTCGCGGTGTCGCTCGGGCCCGCCGGCGTCTACGCCGAGGCGCGGTCGCTCGACCCGGCGCCGACCCTCAACGGCACCCCCTTCACGCAGGGGCCCGTGCTGCCCGACGCGATCCTCGGCGTCGGGCTCGTGCAGATCGGCGTCTCGCAGGCCGCCGCCGTCGCCGACGCGCGCGTCGTGCACCGCAAGCACGAGAAGACCAACCCGCTCGTGTACGTCCTGGCGGCGGTCGCCGTGCCCCTCTCGCTCTGGGTCATCCTCGCCGACGAGCCCGAGGAGGGGCTCACGCGGGTGCCGAGCGACGTGCCCGCGCTCTTCGCCGCGCCCGTCGCCGCGTGCCCCGAGGCGTCCCCCGAGCAGGCGCTGTCGGTCGCGCGCGACAAGGTCGTGCTCGCCGCCGCGCGCCGCGAGCGTCGCCCGTTCCACGTCCAGGACGGCGTCGCGGCCGTCCCGCTGTTCGAGATCGCCGGCGCGTGCGCCGCAGCCGGGGGCGACGCCGAGCTCGCGCGCGACGCAGCCGAGGCTGCCTCGCTGCTGCGCCTGCGCGTCGGCGAGGACTTCCGCACCCACCGCGTGCGCCTCGAGCACGCCATCTCCATCGCCGACTGGGCCACGGCCCATCGCGAGGTGCGCGTGCTGCGCGCGATGCTCGAGGGCAGGCAGGGGGAGTACGTCACGTGGCTGTCGAACCTCGACCGCAAGCTGCAGCTCAAGTACGGCAAGAAGGGATGAGCCTGCGCGCGATGCTCGCCCTGCCGCTCGTGCTCGCGCTCGCGGGGTGCGGCGCGCGCCCCGGCTCGCGCGTCGAGCGCGGCGTCGAGACGATGAAGACCGAGAAGGCGCCCGACAAGCTGCTCGAGCGCGGCAAGGCCTTCGCGCAGGTGGGCGACTTCACGCGCGCCGAGCAGTACCTCGCGACCGCGCTCGACGCGGGCGCCGACCCCGCCGTCGTGCTCCCGCTGCTCCTGCGCGTGTGCACCGAGGGGCAGCGCTACCGCGTGGCCATCGACTACGCCGAGCAGCACCTGCGCAAGCACCCGGGCGACCAGCGCCTGCGCTTCCTCGTCGCCACGATGTACCTCGCCATCGGCGAGACCGCGGGCGCGCGCGAGCGCCTCGAGGTCGTCGTCGCGGCGTCGCCGAAGGACGCCGCGGCGCGCTTCGCGCTCGCCAGCGTGCTGCGCGACATGGGCGAGCCGGTGCTCGCCGACCGGCACTTCCGCGTCTACCTCGAGCTCGAGCCCAAGGGCACGCACGTCGAGGAAGCGCGCGCGTCGCTGCTGAAGGAGGTCCGGTGATCCCGCGCGAGGTCTTCGCCGAGACGCTGCTCGAGTTCCTCGCGCCGGTGCGGCCGTACCTCGAGGACCCGACCGTGAGCGACATCCTCATCAACGGGCCGTTCCAGGTCTACGTCGAGCGCCGCGGGCGGCTCGAGCTGACGCCCGTCAAGTTCGACAGCAAGGAGGCGCTCGTCGCCGCGCTGCGCAACGCGGCGCAGTTCGTCGGCAAGCACATCGACGAGGAGCACCCGGTGCTCGAGGGGCGCCTGCCCGACGGCTCGCGCATCGAGGCGATCCTCCCGCCGGCGGCGCCCGACGGCCCCTGCGTCGCGATCCGCCGCTTCTTCCGCGAGACGCTCACCATCGAACGCCTGCTCGACCTCGACGCCTTCACCGTGCCGGCCGCGCAGTCGCTGCACGCGCTCGTCGCCGCCAAGCTCAACGTGCTCGTCGCCGGGGGCACCGGCAGCGGCAAGACGTCGATGTTGAACGCGCTGTCGTCGTTCATCCCGGCCGCCGAGCGCGTCGTGGTCATCGAGGACTCCAAGGAGGTGCAGCTTCAGCGCGACCACGTCGTGCACCTCGAGGCGCGCCCGCCCGACCCGCGCGGTCGCGGCGCGGTGTCGATCCGCGATCTCTTCCGCGCGACCTTGCGCATGCGCCCCGACCGCATCGTCATCGGCGAGATCCGCGGCGGCGAGGCGCTCGACATCGTGCAGGCGATGACGAGCGGCCACGGCGGCTGCCTCGCGACGCTGCACGCGACCTACCCGCGCGACACGCTCTCGCGCCTCGAGACGATGGCGATGATGAGCGACGTCGACCTGCCGCTGGCGGCGCTTCGCACGCAGATCGCCTCGGCGGTCAACCTCGTCGTGCAGGTCGCGCGCCTCTCGGACGGCACGCGCAAGGTCACGCACCTCTCCGAGGTCACGGGCTTCGACGCGAAGTCGGGCGCCTACGAGCTCGACGACCTGTTCGTCCGGCGCTTCGACGGCGTCGACGGCGACGGCTCGGTGACCAGCGCGCTCGTGCCGACGGGCGTGGTGCCGCGGTGTTTGCCGCAGCTTCACGAGCACGGGCTCGATCTCCCTGCGGCCGTGTACGATGCCGCCCGCCTGCGCGATGGATCCGGTCCCGGTTGAGCTGCACGTCGTCGTGATCGGAGGCAGCTCCGATCGCGCGGCGCTCATTCTTCGGCCCGGCGAGCCGCAGGGGCCGCTCGGCGTCGGGCGCCAGGGCGACTGGCGCATCGAGGCGCAGGGGGTCGGCGCCGTGCACGTCTACCTCTTCTTCGACGGGCAGAGCCTGCACGCGTCCAACGCCGACCGCACGACGCCCACGCTCGTGCAGGGGCGCCCCATCGACGCGGCCTGGACGCGCGTCGACCCTCCCGCCGAGATCGTGCTCGCGGGGGCTCGGCTGCGCGTCATGCGCGCGCCTGCGCACGTCGTCGAGTCGTCGATGACCACCGCGCCCGCGGTCGGGCTGCCCGCGCCCGACGCGTCGCCGCCTCCCTCGCCGCGCGCGCGGCCGACGTGGGACGAGCGCCCCGTGGTGGCGCCGCACCGCGACGACGAGACGACGCGCCTCGATCCCATCGACGTGCCGACGCCGCCGGGCGTGCCCCCCGTGCAGCCGGGCGCGGCGCCCCGCGCGCCCGCTCCGGTCGCACCCCGCAAGGTCGGCGCGCTGCGCGCGGCCTGGGGCGAGTCGTCGTGGGTGCAGAAGGCGATCCTGCTGCTGATGCCGTTCGCCGTCGTCGCGACCTTCGTCGTGTTCGACGACGACCCCGCACCCACGCCGAGGCGCGCGCGTCCCGCGGCGTCCGCCGCAGTCGCAGCGAGCGTCGCGACCCCGGGCGCGAGCGCGACGGCCGCTGCCGCACCGCCTGCTGCTCCCGTGGTGCCCAGCGCGCCCTCCGCCGCCGCTCCCGCGCGCGACGCGCGCGACAAGCGCACCGACGAGCGCGCCGCCGCGGACGCCGTGGCCGCCGGCGCGTGGGGCGAGGCCGCGAGGCTCTACGACGCCCTCGCCGCGGCGCACCCCGAGTCGCGCGCGCTGCGCGAGGCGGCGCGCATCGCGCACCTGCGCGCAGCGGGCGTGGAGCGCTGAGGCGCGAGCGCTCGATCGCGGTCGACCGCTAGAGGTCGGCGGCTGCGTCCATCAGCGCGTCGAGGCCGCGAACGAGATCGGCCGGAGCGGTGGCGGTGACGCAGATGCGCGCGCAGGTCGCGTAGCCCTCTCCGAAGGCCTCGCCCGGCGCGACGAGCACGCCGCGCGCGACGGCGCGCTCGAGCAGCGCGTCGAGCGGGCGCCCGGCGAGCAGGCGCGCGAAGTCGACGAAGAGGAAATGCCCCCCCTCGGCGGCGCGGGCCTCGAAGCCGCGGCGCGCGAGCGTGGCGACGGCGATCTCGTGGGCGCCTCGAGCGCGCGCGCGGGCGTCGTCGAGGTAGCCCTGGCCCGCGCCGAGCGCCGCGAGCGCCGCGCGCTGCGCGATCACCGGCACGTTGTAGACGCTGTGGTTGGCGACGCGGCGCACCGCCTCGATCGCAGGCGCGGGCCCCACGACGTGGCCGATGCGCAGCCCCGCGAGCGCGTGGCTCTTGGAGAACGAGCCCACCACCAGCGTGCGCTCGCGCATGCCGGGCAGCGCGGCGATCGACGCGTGCGGGCGTGCGAAGGCGTAGCCGGCGTACACCTCGTCGGCGAACACCCAGCGGTCGCGCTCGCCGGCGAGCGCCGCCATCGCCGCGAGGTCGGCGGGGCGCATGACGCGGCCGTCGGGGC
>CAITLX010000110.1 GCA_903893335.1 uncultured delta proteobacterium
GTAGACGCCGTCGGGGGGCGCCTGCTCGGCCACGCCGCCGAGGTTGGCCGTGGGGAAGCCGAGCTGCCGGCCCCGCTGGTCGCCCACGACGACGGTGCCGGTCAGCGCGTGGGGGCGCCCGAGCACTCCCTCGACGTCGGCGAGGTCGCCCGCCGCGAGCGCCGCGCGCACGCGCGTGCTCGACCAGGCCCCTCGCGCGTCGCCCGCGAGCGTGGCGGCGGCTGCCGTGAAGCCCAGCTGCGCTCCGAGCCCGGCGAGCGTCGCGAAGTCGCCCGCGCGCCCCTTGCCGAACCGAAAGTTCTGCCCGACCAGCACGTGCGCCGCGCCGACCTCGCCGACCAGCACCTCGCGCGCGAACCGCTCGGGGGACATCGCAGCGAGCGCCGCGTCGAACGCGCGCACGATGACCTCGACGCCGGGCACCGCGCGCCGCAACAGCTCGATCTTGCGGTCGAGCGGGGTGAGCACCGCGGGGGGCGTGCGCCCGAGCACGACGGCCGGGTGCGGGTCGAACGTGAGCACGCGCGGGAGCAGCTGCCGGGCGGCCGAGTCGGCGAACATGCGGCCGAGGATGTCGCGGTGCCCGCGGTGGACGCCGTCGAAGTTGCCGATCGCGCAGAGGGTGGGGCGCAAAGCGCCGCTGGTGTGGCCTCCCGCCGGGGCCGCGTCAACGACCGTCGCCAGGAGGCGCGTTCGCTCGTTGTCGAATGCGCGGGGTCGATCTACCGTCCAAGATGGTCGGGTCGGTGCCCCGTCGACGTCAGGGTCGGCGCGGCATCCGGCGCGGAGACGTGAGGACGCCGATGCACTTTTCCCGGTTTGGTTGGGCAGCAGGGGGGCTTTTCGCCGTCGCGGCCATCGTGGCGACGGTCGAAGCCGACGCGGGCGCCGGCAGCTACACGCTCACGCCCAACCCCGTCGCGGAGGCCGATGGGGCCTGGCGGCTGAAGATGGAGGTGCGCCTCCCGTCGCCCCCCTCGATCGGCCACCCCACGTTCCGCTTCCAGTTCACGCCCACCGCCGTGTTCGAGCGCTCGCTCAAGGACGGCGACAAGGTCGAGGTCGTCCGCCAGGCGCTCATCGGCCAGACGCCCATCAACGAGACGATGGAGGTCGGCTTCACCGACCACTCCGGCAAGATCTGGAAGTCGACCCGCTTCGCCTTCTCGCTCACGCGCGACCGCGGCTACCAGGCCGGCGAGTACAGCCTCGTGGTGACCGGGCCGAACGGCGACGTCGGCCGACCGAAGACGGTCGTGCTCTCGGGCGACAACCCCATCGTCGATCGCCGCACGATGGACTTCTCGCGGCCGGCCCCGGGCACCCCGCTCTGGGACGGCGGCACCGACTCCAGCATCAAGTCGCTTTGACCCCCGAAGAGGTCATCGTCCGCGCCGGCCGGGGCGAGCTGCTGCCCGTCTACCTCGTCGTCGGCGACGAGCGTTTCCTCGTCGATCAGGTCGTCACCGCGGTGCGAGCCGCTGCCCTCGCCGGGGGCGTCGCGGGCTTCAACGAGGACAAGTTCGTCGCGGGCGAGGCCGACGTCGACCGCGTCCTCGCCGCCGCGCGCATGCTCCCGATGATGGGCAAGCGGCGCCTGGTCGCGGTGCGCGCGCTCGAGCGGTGGGACGCGCGCGCCGACAGCGACGAGGCCGAGCGCGAGCCGCGCGCGACCAAGCAGGGCTCCGCGCTCGACGCGCTCGCGGCCTACGCCGCGGCGCCGGTCGAGAGCACCTGTCTCTTGCTCGTGGCCACCAAGGTGGACGGCCGCCGCAAGCTCGTCACCGTGGCCAAGAAGGCGGGCTTCCTCGTGTCGTGCGAGGCCATCGCGCGCCAGGCCCTCCCCGGCTGGATCGCGCGCCGCGCGAAGGACGCGGGGCACGCGCTCGACGGCGACACCGCCGAGCTGCTCGCCGAGATCGCCGGCCCGGAGCTCTCGCACGCGGCCGACGCGCTCGATCGCCTCGGCCTCTACGTCGGCGAGGGCAAGCCCATCGGCGAGGACGACGTCGCCGCCTGCGTCATCCGCACGCGCCTGCGCTCGGTGTGGGATCTCGTCGGCGCGCTCGGCCGGCGCGACCTCGACCGCGCGCTGCACGCGCTGGCCGACGCGTACGACCCGCGCGACCGCGGGGTGCGCCTCATCGGCGCCATCGCCTTCTCGCTGCGGCAGATGATCAAGTTCGAGGCCGCCATCGCCGACGGCGCTTCGCCCGACCAGGCCGCCGTGCGCGCGGGCGCGCCGCCGTTCAAGGCTCGCGAGCTCGCGGCGCAGACGCGCGGCCTTCCCCGCAGCGAGCTCGAGCGCTGGCTGCGCCTGCTCGCAGCCGCCGACCTCGAGCTCAAGGGCTCCAAGCGCCCCGCGCTCGCCACCGTCGAGACGCTCGTGCTCGACATGTGCGGGCGAGCGGCCGCCCCGAGCTGACGGTCACGCCGCGGGCACGCGGCGCGGCACCGCGACGGCCAGCGCGACGCACGCCGCGGCTGCGATCGCGGCCCCCGCGCCGAACGCGACGCGCGCTCCGCAGTGCGCGTAGAGCAGCCCGAACCCCGCGTTGGCGGGGAGCACCGCGATCCCCTCGAGGGCCTGCGCGACGCCGAACGCGTGCCCTCGCGCGCCCTCCGGCACGAGATCGGCGAGCAGCGCGCGCTGCCCCCCCTCGGCGAGCCCGTAGTGCAGCGCGTACAGGACCATCGCGAACCAGAAGAGCGCGACGGTGCTCGCGAGCCCGAACGCGCCGTACGCGAGCGCGTAGACGCCCCAGGCCGCGAGCAGCACGCGGCGGCGGCCGAAGGCGTCCGAGAGGCGCCCACCGGGGACGTTGAGCAGCGCCTTGGCGAGCTGGAGCGAGAGCCAGGCGATGGGCACGAGCGCCACCTCGAGGCCGAGATCGAGCAAGCGCTGCAGCAGGAACGCGTCGGTCGAGCCCGCGAGCGCGAAGAGGCCGAGCGCGACCAGGTAGCGCCGCGCGCCGGACGGGAGCGTCGGGCTCGGCGCGCGCGGCTCGTGCGCGGCGGTCGCGACCGCGGGGGCCGGGGGCGGCGCTCGCCTGGGCTCGTCGCGCACCGCGAAGAGCAGCACGAGCCACGACGCGACGCCCGGCACGAGCGACAGCCAGAAGAGGCGCGAGACCGTCACGTGGCCGAAGCGCAGCAGCGCGAAGGCAGCGAGCGGCCCGAGGCTCGCGCCGACGTTGTCCATCATGCGGTGGTAGCCGAACGCCGCCCCTCGCCGCTCGGCCGGCACGGCCTCGGCGAGCAGCGCGTCGCGCGGGGGGCCACGCATCCCCTTGCCGACGCGATCGATCGAGCGGATGGCCACGACCTGCCAGGTCGCTCCCGCGAGGCCGATGAGCGGCCGCACGAGCGTCGCGATCCCGTAACCGGCCAGCACCCAGGGCTTGCGCCGGCGCGTGCGGTCCGAGAGGCGCCCCACGGTGAGCTTCGCGAGGGCCGAGACGCCCTCGGCGATGCCCTCGACCCAGCCGAGCGACGCGGGGCCCGCGCCGAGCGACGCGAGCAGCGCCGGCAGCAGCGGGTGCACGAGGTCCGACGCGGCGTCGGTGAGCAGCGACACCCAGCCGAGGGCGACCACCTGGCGCGGCAGCCGCCCCCCCGGGCGCGCTTGGTTCGGGCGGTCCATCGCCGCCATGCTAAGAGGAATCGAGCGCGGCAACCCATTTCCGCACGCGCCGGACCGATCGGGAGGCGGATGGCTCGTCGCCGTTCCCGGCGCCACAGTGACCGGTGGCCTCCAGAGCCGATCGCGTCGACCCCTCCCCCGGCCTCACCGCCCCACTCCCCCGCGCCCCCGGCGCCGCCCGTCCAACCCCACGACCGCCGCTGCTACCCTCCGTCGCACCGAACCAAGTCCCCCAGGAGAGCGAGATGCACGTCCCCTCAAAGGAGATCCGGCCTCAGCTCGAAGTGCTCGCGCGGGCGCCCCTGCCCACGCGCTTCGGCACGTTCGACATGCACGTCTTCCGCTTCGGCACGACCGCGTGCGCCGACGCAGGGCTCTCCGACGAGCACGTCGCGCTCGTCATGGGCGACGTGTCCTCGCGACCCAGCGTGGCGGTGCGCATCCACTCGGAGTGCATCACGAGCGAGGTGTTCGGCTCGCTCAAGTGCGACTGCAAGGACCAGCTCGAGGCCGCGCAGGCCGAGGTCGCCCGGCGCGGCGTCGGCGCGGTGCTCTACCTCCGCCAGGAGGGGCGCGGCATCGGCCTCGCCAACAAGGTCCGCGCCTACGCGCTGCAAGCGCACGGCGCCGACACGGTCGACGCCAACCGCCTGCTCGGGCTCCCCGACGACGCGCGCCGCTACGACGCCGCGGCGGCCATGCTCGAGCACCTCGGGGTCCACGCCATCGACCTGCTGACCAACAACCCGAGCAAGGTCGAGGCCTTGCGCGCGCTCGGCGTCAACGTCACCAGCCGCCTCCCGGTGCTCGTGCCGACCAACCCCTTCTCGGCCGACTACCTGGCGACCAAGCGCGCGCGCATGCGCCACGCCATCCCCGACGACGCCCCGCGCGTCGCGGGCAGCGAGCGCAAGTAGCGCTACTTGCCCGGCTTGTCGCCGCGCGCAGCCTTCGCCGCCCGCGCGGCAGCCTCGAGGCGCCCGCGCAGGCGATCGGCGTAGCCGAGCTTGTTCTGCTGGGCGGTTCGCGCGAGGGCGAGCGCGCCGTCGGGCACGTCCTGGGTCACGGTCGTGCCCGTGGCGACGTACGCGCCGACGCCGATGGTGACCGGGGCGACGAGCTGCGAGTCGCTGCCGATGAACGCGCGCGCGCCGATGACGGTGCGGTGCTTCTGGAAGCCGTCGTAGTTGCAGAAGATGGTGCCCGCCCCGACGTTGGCCCCCTCGCCGACGTCGCCGTCGCCGAGGTACGCGAGGTGGTTGGCCTTGGCGCCCGCGCGCAGCACGGTGTTCTTCGTCTCGACGAAGTTGCCGACGTGCGCGCCGTCGCCGACGTCGCTGCCGGGGCGCAGGTGCGCGAAGGGGCCGATCTGCGCCCCCTCGCCCACCCTCGAATCGGTGACCACCGAGTAGGGCTTGAGCACCGCGCCTGCGTCGATCGTCGCGTCGGTGAGCACGCAGCCCGCGTCGACCGTCGCGCCCGCGGCGACGCGCGTGCGCCCGCGCAGCACCGCGCCGTGGCCGAGCGTGGCGTCGGGGGCGACCTCGACGCCGTCGTCGACGAGCGGCTCGCCGTGCACCGTCACGCCCGCTCTCCCGAGCCGCTCGCGGATGCGCCGGTACATCGAGCGCTCGGCGTCTGCGAGCTGCGCGCGGTCGTTCACGCCGGCGAGCGTCGTCGCGTCGGCGCGCACGCCGAGCGCGCCCCCGCTTCGCCCCGCGGCGGCCACGACGTCGGTCAGGTAGAGCTCGGCCTGCGCGTTGTCGGCGCGCAGCGCCGCGAGCTCGCGCCGCAGAAATGCGGTCCGCACCGCGTACATCCCGGGGTTGATCTCGCGGACGGCGCGCTCGTCGTCGCTCTGCAGGTCCTTGTGCTCGCGGATGGCGACCACGCGTCCGCCGGCGTCGCGCAGCACGCGCCCGTAGCCGGTGGCGTCGTCGACCACGCAGGTGAGCATCGCGAGCGGGGCGTCGCCCGCGTCGTCGAGCGCGCGCACGACGGCGCGAAGATCGCTCGCGTGCAGCAGCGGCGTGTCGCCGTAGAGCAGCAGCACCCGGTCGGCGGCGGCGTCGAGCACCGGCATCGCCATCTGCGCGGCGTGACCGGTGCCCAGCTGCTCGGCCTGCAGCGCCGTCTTCACGCGGCCGGCGAACGCGTCGGCGAGGTAGGCCGTGACGCGCTCCGCGCCGTGGCCGACGACGACCACCACCTCCTCGGCGCCGGCCTCGAGCGCGGCGGCCACCGGGTAGTGCACCAGGGGGCGACCCGCGACGGGGTGGAGCACCTTCGGCAGCGCGCTCTTCATGCGCGTGCCCTGGCCTGCGGCGAGGACGATGGCGGCGAGATGGGTCATGGGCGGGAGCCAGGTTGCCAAAGTTGTGGCGCGGGGGCCAACCACGCTGCGACGGGTGGCCCTCGCGAGGGGCTGGACTAGACTCTCCGCGCTCGCAAACGGGAAGTGGACGTGAAGCTCGGAATCCGCGGCAAGTTGGTGGCGATC
The DNA here is from genome assembly GCA_903893335.1 of uncultured delta proteobacterium. Taxonomy (GTDB): domain Bacteria; phylum Myxococcota_A; class Polyangia; order Polyangiales; family Polyangiaceae; genus CAITLX01. Next base: position 6,144 of record CAITLX010000110.1, read on the forward strand.
GTGGGCGCGAGCCTGGTCGGCGCGCTGCTCGTGTCGTTCGCGGTCTTCACGACCTTCTACCGCCGCAACCTCGAGCTCGTGCTCGAGCGCACCCTCTCCCGCCTCTCGAGCGGGGCACAGAGCGCCGCGCGCGAGGAGGCCGACAAGCTCGGCGCCGCGCTCGAGGCGATCGCGCGCGACGAGAAGCTCGCCGGCGCCTTCGTCGCGCGCGACCGCGACGCGCTCTACGCGCTCAGCGCCCCGCTGCTCGCTCGGCTGCGAGAGCGCTACGCGGTCACCCACCTCTACTTCCACGAGCCGGGCGGCACGGTCTTCCTGCGCACGCACGCCCCCGAGCAGTTCGGCGATCGCGTGACGCGCACGACCTTCCTTCGGGCCACACGCACGCTCGAGCTGTCGAGCGGCTTCGAGCCGGGCATGACCGCGTTCGCGCTGCGCGCGGTGCTCCCGTGGCGTCGCGGCGGGGCCGTCATCGGGTACCTCGAGCTCGGCGAGGACGTCGATCGCTTCGTCGAGAAGCTGGCCGCCTCCGAGGGGGACTCGCTCGGGCTCGTCATCGACAAGCGGTTGATCGATCGCGACGCGTGGGCGAGCGCCATGGCCCGGCGCAGCGTCGCGCCGCGGTGGGACGCGCTGCGCGACTACGTCTGGGTCGACCGTCGCGACCCCGAGCTCGCCTCGAGCGACTGCTTCGACGACCGGCTGCTCGCGCGCGCCTCGCTCGTGCCCGCGTGGGACGACGCCCACGTCGTCGGCGAGGACTCGCGCGTCTGCGCGGGCATCCCGTTCGACGACCCCGACGGACGCGCCGTCGGCGCCATCGTCGCGCGCATCGACATGTCGCACCACACGCGGGTGCTCGCGCAGCTGCGCCGCTCGGCGGCGCTCGCGATGCTCGCGCTGCTCGGCGCCGCGTTCGGCGTCTTCGCGTGGGCCACGACGAGCATGGTCATCCGCCCGGTGCGCGCCATCGCCGAGGGGGCCGCCGTCTTCGCGAGCGGGAGCCTGCGCGACCAC
>CAITLX010000111.1 GCA_903893335.1 uncultured delta proteobacterium
GCGTGCACGGGCAACGCATGCGTCTCGTCGGGCTGCTCGCCCCCTGCCGAGTCGTGCCAGAGCGGCAACCAGAGCCGCTCCGGTTGCGCGAACGCCTTGGTCATCGGCAGGCTCGAGGCGTCGGTGTCCGCCGGCTACTTCACCAGCACGAACACCTGCAGCGCGAGCGACGCGAGCGAGGGCCCCAATTCCGGCAGCTGCTGGGACTACGGCCGCGACCACTCGTACAGGATCTTCCTGCGGGCGGGCGAGAGCATCGCCGTGACGTTGACCCAGGGGAGCAAGTGCTCGCCGGCGACGAGCTGGGACCGCGTGTTCAAGATCTATTCGGGGAACGGCTGCTCGGACAAGTCGTGCTCGAATGGACTCTTCTGCGCATCGACGGGGAGCGGGACCTACTCGAAGTCGTACACGGCCCCCGCCGACGCCTGGTACGTGATCGTCGTGGACGGGCGAACGGCCACGAACGTGTACGACGACAGCGGCTCGTACACGCTGACGGTGAAGCTCACCTGCCTCGCCGGGACGTGCAACTGCTGACCTCCGCTGCCTCGCGATACAGGCGCTGGCGAGGACGCGCGCCAGCGCGTGCGCTCCGCGTTCACCGACGTGCGGGCCATCCGCCCCGAGGGCACGCGCGCGACGGGCTACGAGATCTTCGTCGTGGTGCTCGAGCAGGTGCGCCGCGATGTTGGTGGCGCCAGCCTCGGGTCGCCGGAGGAGACTACTGCAGCAGATCGTTCCAATCCGACCGCGCATCGATCATGCGCGCGGTCCAGTCGGTGAGCAGCACGCCGTCGAGCTTCAGGTCGTAGTACCCGCCGATGATGGCGGTGTGGGTGGTTCCGTCCACGAAGAAACGCTCGAAGCGATCGGGGTAGGCGTCGTGGACCTTCCCTGTCTGCGCCATGAGGAGCGTTCGGAAATCGGGGCCGCTCATGCCCAGGAACCCGTCGCTGATGATGGCGTCCTCGTAGAAGCTGAAGCCGGCGACGCGCAGCGTCGGGTCGTGCTCGAGCGCCCAGCCGATGAGCTGCGTGAGCTCCCCCTTCAAGCAGTCCGGGCAGCTCGCGGGGATGCGCGGCGTCAGGTCCCACTCGCGCTCGATCGTCGCCCAGGTCTGCGGATCGCTCGGGTTGAAGAGCCCGAGCCCCGCGTCATTGACGACGAAGAGCTTGCGGTCGGGCCACTGCACGCGCGCGAGCACGGTGCCGAGGATCGTGCCGTAGCCTCCGGCGCTCGACCCGGCGAGCACGATGCGGCGCGGGTTGGGAAAACGCTTCTTGGCGAGGTCGAGCGCCGCAGAGAGGTTCTGCGCGCCGTGGTGGTAGCGGATGCCATCGGGCGCGCCGTTCACGGCGTCGGGCACCTCGCTGTCGCCCGCGAACACCGATCCGTCGCAGAAGCCCACGTAGACGAGGTTGAAGCCCGCCAGGGGCCCCTGATGCCGATCGCACCAACCGATGGGCAGCGGCACGCCGTAGGTCTCGGGCCTCGCGTTGCAGGCGCCCGTCCAGCAGGCGCCGCCACCCTCGAGGTAGATCAGCAAATCGTCGCTCGACCCGACGCTCACCGAGAGGCGGAAGGGCGACCCGTCGATGCAGATCGGGCCCTCCTTGTCGGGCGCGAACGTGTAGTAGACGGGGCCGTCGCCGTGCTGGTCGCTCGGCGTGAACCTACCGAGGTACTTCGTGACACCGCTGTCCTCGAGCTCCTTCACCGCCGCCGGGTCGAAATGGGCGCTCGGGTCGGCGTAGTCGGGCCCGGCTTCGGTCGCGGCGTCGCCGCCACCCCCAGCCTGCACGGGCGCGACGTCGGCGTCGCTCGAGCTACCGCTACAAGCGGCAGTAGCCGCGCAAGCGCAGGCCAGCACGAGAGCGGCGACGCGCGGCGGAGATGACAACGCCATGACGAGAGGCTAACCGGGTCGGCCGAGGCGGTCCATCGACCCTGTCCGCGCGAACCCCCGGGCACGGCGGCGAGGCTGCGGGCCAGGACGCCGTGACCGAGCGCCGCGTGCGACAGCTCGTACTCGGGGTGCGAGAGCCCGTCGGGCTTCACGCCAGCCCCAGGGTGCGTGCATCGCGCCGTTCACCACCGACGCCCGCGATCTCGATCCTGGCTGGCGCCCTGATGTCCGCCGTGTAGCCTCCCCCTCGACGCGCAAGGAGCACAACATGAAGCAGGTGACCATCGTGGGGGCGGGGCTCTCGGGGCTGACGGCGGCCATCCTCCTGGCGCGCGAGGGGCACGACGTCACCGTTCTGGAGCGGAAGAAGAGCATCGGCGGCGCCTCGCTCGACGCGTCCGCGATCATCGGGCACGAGCTCTCCTTCGCGGACATGACCCCGCTCGACCTCGAGGCGATGAGCCGATACCTCGGGTTTTCGCTCGCGGAGAGCGCCGGCGCCGTGCCCTTCAGCAACCCGCTGCCGAGCCTGCGTCTCAGGGCGTTCGGCAATGACATCAATCTCGCGCTCCCCGCCGACGTCCACATGAAGCTGGTCGAGCGGGGGGCACGGGCCTCGTCGCTCGACATGCGTCTCCATCGCCTCGCGGTCGAGAGCGGGGTTCGCTTCTGCTTCGGCACCTCGGTGCGCACGCGCAAGGACTTCGCCGACCTCGCGCCCGGCTCCATCGTCGCGACGGGCATGTTTCGGCACGCCTTCGAGGCCCTGGATATCCCCTATACCCAGGCCTACGGCTACTTCGCCGGCGGGCCGGCCCCCGAGGGGCGTAGCCCCTATTGCGTCGCCTACTACCACGAGCACACCCGCGACTACGGCTACTACGCCTCGGCCAACGGCGTCGGCGCGGCCGTGCTCTTTCAGCGAGGCAAGCCGCTCTCCGTCGAGGCCATGCATTGGTTTCCGAGGCAGCTCGAGGAAGACGAGGGTCTCTCGTTCTCCCGCTGGACGACGATTGACAACTTGGCCGGCACGCCCACCGGCGCCTTCTCCAACCCGCGCCTCTTCAGCGGCCACCTCATCTTGACCGGGACGCTCTCCGGAATGCAGGACCCCTCGATGGTCCTGGGCGTGCACGGGGCGCTCGTGTCCGGCAAGATCGCGGCCCTGGCGGTGCACGACCGTGCCCGCGCCGCCGAGGAGTTCGCGCGCATGAACCGCTGGTGGACCTTCGGCTTGCTCGTGCGCCGCATGCTGTGGGCAACCCATCCGTGGGGTCCCCGCCGGGCCATCCCGGCGGTGCTGGGGCTCATGCCCCACGTCGATCAACGGTTCCTCTGGCTGCTCAACCCGGCGGTGCCCGGCTGGATGCGCCTGCCGTGAGGACGACGGGGTGTGGCGACCCCCGTCACCGCGTGCTCCCCCCTGCGCCTTGAGCCGACCCGCGCCGCCTGGTACCCCTGGGCCCATGACCGAGCGTGAGCGTCTTTCGCGGCGTGCGTTGCGTGCGCCCCGCGGCGACGCGCTCGGCGCCCTGGCGCTGGTCGCGCTCGCGGGCGCCTCGGGCTGCGTCCCGGTCTTCGACTACCCCCTCGGCGACCTGACCCCACCGGAGGCCGACGCGGCCTCGGACACGAGCGTCGAGAGCGGCGACAGCGCGGCCGAGGCGCAGGCCGACGCGAGCGTGGACGCCAGCGGTGACGTCGATGCGAGCGTGGACGCCGACGCCTCGGACGCGTCGACCGACGCCGTCGCCGACGTGACCTCCGACGACGTGACAGCCGACGCGATCGCGGACGTCACGACCGACGCCGAATCAGGCGCGACCAGCCCGGGCGTCGGCGCGCTCGGCGCTGCGTGCGCGACCACGGGCGACCTCGCCTGCGCGGGCCACGCCGTGAAGCAGCAGCTGGTCTGCGGCGCCGATCTCCACTGGCAGGGCAATGGAGCGTGCTCGTCGGGCACGCTCTGCGACAGCCGTGCCGGGGCGAACCAGGGCACCTGCGCGACGATCGACGCGCTGTGCGCCACGCACCAACCGAGCGAGACGTTCTGCAACGGCCAGGACCGCGTCCTGTGCGGCCCGGACCTCGTGTCGAGCGCGGTGACCGAGACGTGCGTGAACCAGGCGTGCACGCCGTCGGCGTGCCTGGGCGTGTGCGCGACCGGGCTAGCACGATGCACCGGAGTCGTTCCACAAGTCTGCAATGCGAGCGGTGTTTGGATCGACGGCGCAGCTTGCGGCGGCGACACCGTGTGCGCCGGCGGCATCTGCCTGCGCGCTCCAAGTTGCGTCGGTGGGCTAACCGGGCAGAACGACTGCGGTCCATCCGGTCAGGAGAGTTGCTGCACCAGCCCGCTCGTTACGGGCGGCACGTTCAGCCGCAGCTACGACCGCGTCGGCTACACCGACGCCAGCTACCACGCGACCGTCAGCACCTTCCGGCTGGACGCCTACGAGATCACCGTCGGCCGCTTTCGCAGGTTCGTCACGGCGGTCGTCGGCGGGTGGACACCCGCGGCGGGCGCCGGTAAGCACACGCACCTCAACGGCGGCAGCGGGCTCAATGCGAGCGGCGGTGGCTTCGAGCCCGGTTGGGACGTGGCATGGAGCGCGAACCTGCCTTCCGTTGGCACTGGCAGTCTTTCCTGCAATTCGACCTACCAGACGTGGACGGACGCGCCGGGGGCCAACGAAAAACGTCCGATCAACTGCGCCAGTTGGTTCCAACTCGACGCGTTCTGCATCTGGGACGGCGGCTTTCTTCCGAGCGAAGCGGAGTGGAACTACGCGGCCGCCGGAGGGGGTGAACAACGCGTCTACCCCTGGTCGAAGCCCGCCAGCGCCACGGCGATCGATTGCAGCTACGCGAACTTTCAAGCGGTGACGTTCTGCAATGCGTCGTACACGACCGACGTTGGCCTGGCCTCGCCGAAGGGAAGTGGGAAATGGGGCCAGTCCGATCTGGCGGGCAACCTGTGGGAATGGGTGCTGGACGGATACGCGTCACCGTACGGCGAGACCCAGTGCACGGACTGCGCCTACGTGACGACATCCTCCGACCGAATGGCCCGGGGCGGCGCATTCACCAGCGTCGCCGGGGAACTCTTCGTATCCCCTCGTGGCAACAGCGCGGCGACCTACACGTCCCGCGACCTCGGCGCCCGCTGCGCCCGCTCCCCCTGATCCGCTCGCGCGACTACCTCTTCCCCACGGCGTCACCCTCCCGGTCCCGTCCCACGTCGCGTTGACGAAGCGTGGACCCTGAGACACCTTCGCGTGCAACCGGCGCGCGGCGCGCGACGGGTACGACCCCTGGTGGGACGAATGGAGAAGCAGGTGGCACACGAGCACGTCGGAACGAAGACCCTGTGGGCGGGGCGCGCGGTCAGCGCGATCCCGGTGGGCATCCTGCTGATGAGCGGGGCGTTCAAGCTCTCGGCCGCCCTCGCGGGCAACGAGGAGATGCTGCGCAACTGGGGGAAGTCCGGCTACCCCGCGAGCACGCTCCTGCCCATCGCCATCGTCGAGATCGCGTGCGCGATCCTCTACGCCGTGCCCGCCACGGCGGTGCTCGGCGCGGTCTGGTCACGGGCTACCTGGGGGGCGCGGTGGCGACGCACGTTCGCGTCGGTGAGCCTGCCTTCGTCGGGCCGGTCGTCTTCGGCGTCTTGGCCTGGCTGGGGCTGTACCTGCGCGACCCGCGCATCCGCGCGCTCCTCCCGCTGAGGCGCTAGACCCTTCGCGCGCCGCGTCCGGGTCGCGGCGCTCGAAGAACGACCCACCGGCCCCGCGCGCGGTCTGTCGTCACGCCGGGTAGCCTGTCACGTCGCGAATGGCCTGGTAGAGGGGGCGCAGCCGACCGTACATGCGCTGATAGACGCCGCGGTAGAGCGCGTCGTAGGTGCGCGCGGCCTCGGGTCGTGGCGCGAAGGTGCGGCCGACCCGCGTCATGCGGGCCACCGCGGTCGGGAAGTCGCTGTGCAGTCCGCTGCCGACGGCGGCAGCCATGGCGGCGCCCAGGGCCGACGTCTCGAAGGTGTGCGGGCGTTCGGCGGGCAGGTTGAAGACGTCGGCGGTGATCTGCATCGCCTCGTCGCTCTGCGACCCTCCGCCGGAGACGCGCAGACGCTCGATCGGCACGCCCGTTCGCCTCTGCACCCGCTCGGCCCCTTCGCGCAAGCCGTAGGCCAGTCCTTCGAGGATGGCGCGGTAGACATGGGCGCGGGTGTGGACGTCGCCGAAGCCGATGATGGCGCCCTTGGCTTCGCGGCCAGGCAAGCGGATGCCCGGCGTCCAGTAGGGCTGCAACGTCAGGCCCATCGAGCCGGCAGGAATGTCGCGGATCATCTCGTCGAACAGGCGCTCGGGCGGGTGGCCGGCGTCGCGCGCGCGCGCCACCTCCTCGAAGCCGAACTGTCCCTTGAACCACTCGACCATCCAGAATCCGCGAAAGATCTGGACCTCCGTGTTGTAGGCGTCGGGGACGGCGGCGGGGTAGGGGGGCAGGAAGGGCACCGGCTCGACGTAGCGCCGGTTGGCGACGTTGATCGTCGCGGTCGTTCCGTAGCTGATGCAGCCGACGTCGGGCTCGAGGCAGCCCGAGCCGAGGACCTCGCAGGCCTTGTCGGCGGCGGCGGCGATGAGGGGCAGGCCGGCCGGGATGCCGGTGGCAAGCGCAGCCGATGGCGAGATCTCGCCGATGCGCTCGCCCGGCTTGTGCAAGGTCGGCAGCTGGTCCGGGCGCACCGCGAGCGCGCGCCACTGCCACTCGCGCGCGCCGCACCAGGCGAGGCGCTTGTAGTTGAATGGCAGGTAGCCGACGGCGCAGCCGACGCTGTCGGCGAAGCGGTCGGTGAGGCGCAGCGTCAGGAACCCGGAGAGCAGGGCGAGCTTGCGCGTGGCCTCCCACAGCTTCGGCTCGTGGCCGGCGATCCAGTTGCACTCGGCCTGACGGCGGAAGTAGTCCATCGTCGCACCCATGCCGATGGCCGAGAAGAGCAGGGGCCAGGCTCCGCCCATCGGCGGCAATTGCGTCGCTTCGCGCTGATCGAGCCAGGTGATGGCGGGGCGCAGCGGCGTGCCCCGGTCGTCCAGAGCGAGGATGGTGCCGCGCTGCGTGGTCAGCGCCACGGCGCACACGCGCGAGCGCAGGTCGCCCGGCTCCGCCCACAGGGCCTGACACGCCGCGCACACGGCCTGCCAGTAGACCTCGCCATCCTGCTCGGCCCAGCCCGGTTGGGCCGAGACGTAGGGCTGGATCGGCACCTTGCTGCGGGCGACCGTGTTGCCTTCGCGATCGAAGAGGATGGCGCGGGCGCTCTGGGTCCCGTGGTCGATGGCGAGGAGGAGATCGGCCCTGGGCATGCGCACCTGCGGCGCGCATCGTGGCGCCCGCAGCAGGCGCTGACAAGGAGCGCGAGCATGGATTCGAGGCCTGGACGTCCTCGGACATTTCGGCGCCCCACGGGTATACTGCGCCCGCGCGACGCGCTGAACTCTGCGCGAACGCGGCCGAGACGACATGGCGCCCTCCTCCCTCACCGATGCCTCCACCGCCGTCGCGCTGCGGCTGTTGGCCGTCACGCTGCAACGCCTCCCGTCGAAGCGGCGCTGGCTGCGCGGCGTCGATGGCTGGATCGACTTCTCGATCGCCCTGACGACCGAGGACGGCGGCGTGGCGCACACGGTGCGCTTCGAGGGCGGCAAGGTGCGCGTGCAGCGGGGCGTCGCTCGAGACGTCGACACCAAGCTGATCTTTCGCGACCCATCCGTGCTGCGGGCCCTCCTCAAGCTCCCGCCGAACGAGGTGCTGAACCTCTTGATGCGCGGCGATCTGCGCAGCGAGGGCAACCTCAGCTACCTGTCTCTGTTCGAGCTGCTGCTCTCGCTCGCCTTGGGCTGGCGCTACAAGGGGTTGCTCGCACAGGCGCGCGTGGACGCGAGGCTGGGGCGCGAGCAGGTGGCGGCGTCGGGCCCCACGCAGCAGCGCGCGGCGCCGACGCGCGAGCGATTGACCGCCGAGGGGGCGGCTGGCGTGCGCTGGCTCGGCGAAGCGCACCTCGGGCGCTACAGCCTGGACGACTTCCCGCGCCTGCGCGAGGGGCTCGAGCGGCACTTCACCACCCAGCCCGAGCTGTGCGCCGAGCGCCCTCTGCTGCTGACGCGTTGGCTGCGCGCGAATGGCTTCGAGGCGGGTCTCGACGCAGGCGCCTGTTCGCCGGTGCTGCGGCAGGCGAGAGCGCTGGCCTACCTGCTGCGCGAGAAGCAGCCGATCATCGGCAAAGGCGACCTGCTCGCCGGCACCACCACGACCCGCGAGGTCGGGGTCGTGCTCTACCCGGACGCGCACGGCACCCTCATCTGGGGCGAGCTGCTCACGCTGTCGGACCGCCCCCTCAACCCCTACCGCGTCAGCGAGGAGACCATCGCCACGCTGCACGGCGAGGTGTTTCCGTTCTGGATACACCGCAACTTCCGCGAGTGGGTGCGCGAGCGCTACGCGGCGCCCCTCTGCCAGCAGCTCGACGAGCGCTTCGCCGTGTACTTCTGCTGGAAGACGGTCGCGCTGTCGCACACGATCCCCGACTTCCCGCTCCTGCTGCGCAAAGGGGTGGGGGGCATCCTGGCGGAGATCGAGGGCGAGCTCGCGCAGACGCCCGCCGAGCAAGAGGGCAAGCGCGAGACGCTGAGCGCGATGGTCGAGGTGCTGCGCGGCCTGACGGCGCTGGGCCGCCGCCTCGCCGCCGAGGCGCAGCGGTCGGCCGAGCAGGAGAGCGACCCGCAGCGTCGCGGCGAGCTGAGCGAGATGGCCGAGGTGTGCGCGCGCGTGGCCGAGCAGGCGCCCCGCACGCTGCACGAGGCGCTTCAGGTGATGTGGACGACCTGGATCGCCCTGCACATGGAGAACACCAATGCGGGCTTGTCCCTGGGTCGCCTGGACCTGTGGCTGCAACCTTTCCTCGATGCGGACATGGCGAAGCTCGGGTCCGCGCAGGAGCGCGAGGCCTACCTGCGCCGCGCCATCGACCTGGTCGGCTGCTTTTACCTGCGCTGCGCGGACCACCTGCCGCTGGTGCCCGACATCGGCAACCACCTGTTCGGCGGCAGCTCGTCGGATCAGGCCATCACGCTGGGCGGCGTCGGGCGCGACGGCCAGAGCGCGGTCTCGGACATGAGCTACCTCCTGCTCAAGGTCACCGAGATGCTCAAGCTGCGCGATCCCAACGTGAACGCGCGCTTCAGCGTGGAGAAGAACGACGCCGCCTTCCTGCGCCGGCTGTGCGAGGTCAACCTCGTGACCTGCGCGACGCCGTCGATCCACGGCGACGAGAACGTGATGCGCGCGATCGGCGGCCTGGGGCTGGAGCCCGACGACGTCCGCGATTGGGCGGCCACCGGCTGCGTCGAGCCGACCATCAGCGGGCGCCACATGGGCCACACCGGCTCGATGATGTTCAGCCTGGTCGCGCCGCTGGAGATGGCGCTGTACGACGGCAGGCACCCGCTCTTGCGAGCGCAGGTCGGGCCCCGGACGGGCAGCGCCGCAGGGGGCGACTTCGCGACCTTCGAGGAGTTCTACGCCGCGTACTGCGCGCAGCTCTCCTTTCTCGTCGACCAGGCGACCGAGTACAACCACATGCTCGGCGAGGCCCACGCGGTGCTGCGACCGACGCCGCTGCTGTCGGCGCTCATCGAAGGGCCGCGCAGCTCGGGCCGCGACGTGACGGTGGGAGGCGCGCGCTACAACACCTCGGGCGTGGCCTGCATCGGCCTGGCCGATGTCGTCGATTCGCTGCAGACGATCCGCACCCTGGTGTTCACCGAGAAGACAGCGAGCTTCGACCAACTGGCGCAGGCCCTCGCCGCGGACTTCGTCGGGCACGAGGCGCTGCACGCCCGCATCCTGCGCAAGGTGCCCAAGTACGGATCGGGCGATGAGGCGGCCTTGGACCTGGCGCGGCGCGTGACGGCGCTGGTGCACGGGCTCTTCGCCCAGAAGCGAAGCTACCGCGGCGGCCCCTACACCACCGGCTTCTGGTCGATGTCGAACCACGTCGCCTTCGGCGGGCTGACGGGCGCGCTGCCCTCGGGTCGCCGGGCCGCCAAGGCGTTCACGCCGGGCTTGACGCCCTCGCCCATGGCCAGCCCGAACTTGCTCGACAACCTGCGCGATGTCGCCGCCCTCGACCCCGCCAACCTCGACAACAACGTCGCCTTCAATGTGAAGTACGTCCCGTCGGCCCGCGATGGCCACGCGCGCAGCGTCGACACCATGGCCGCCTACGCCAAGACCTACTTCGAGCTGGGCGGCTTGCAGATGCAGCTCAACGTCGTCAGCTCCGCGGTGCTGCGCGACGCCATGGCGCGCCCCGAGGACTACCGCGATCTGCTGGTGCGCATCTCGGGCTACAATGCCTACTTCGTGACCCTGAGTCGCGAGATGCAAGTGGAGCTGGTCGAGAGGGCCGAGTACGGCGCCGGGCTCGGCGGATGACGGCCTCGCCGCTGGTCGTCGAGATCAAGGGGCACTCGCTCGACGACGGCCCAGGTATCCGCTCGGTCGTCTTTCTGAAAGGCTGCCCGCTGCATTGCAGCTGGTGCCACAATCCCGAGGCCGCGCGTGCCCAGCCCGAGCTGTCTTTCGACGCCGCGCTGTGCGTGCGGTCGCTCGATTGCGTGGCCTCTTGTGTGCCGGAGGCCCTCGATCCGGGGCGCGCGGGCGCCGCTTTCGTGGATCACGAGCGGTGCACGCGCTGCTTCGATTGCGTGCCGCGCTGCCCCTCGGGAGCCCTGTCGATCGTCGGTCGCGCGATGACGCCCGCCGAGATCACCGACGCCATCGCCCGCTACCAGCCCTTCTTCGCCAACTCCGGCGGCGGCGCGACCCTCTCGGGGGGCGAGCCGCTGCTGTTCATGCCCTTCGCCGGCGAGCTGCTCCGCCGCCTGCGCGAGCGCGGCATCCACACGCTGGTCGAGACCTGCGGTCTCTGGTCGCTCGAGCGCTACCTCGAGCTGGTCGAGCCGCACGTGGACCAGCTCTACTTCGACCTGAAGCTGGCCGACCCCGCCGCGCACGCGCTGCACTGCGGCGTGTCCAACGCGCCGATCCTCGAGAACTTCCGCGCCGTTTGCCAGCGAGCGCGCGACGGAGGCCCGCCGGTGCTGGCGCGCGTGCCGCTGGTTCCGGGGCTGACCGACACGCAGGACAATCTCCACGCCATCGCCGAGTTGCTGCGGCGCTGCGGCGCGCCGCGCGTCGAGCTGATGCCGTACAACCCGACCTACGAGAGCAAGGCCCAGAAGATCGGCGCGAAGGCACGGCTGGCGTCGAGCCGCTTCATGGCCCCCGCGGAGATCGAGCGCTGCCGCGCCGTGTTCGTGGGTATCGAGGTCGTGGGGTAGGCCTGTCACCGAGCCCCACCGAGCTACCGGTGGCCCCCGGCCCTGCCGCCCCGGTGGCGCGCAGGTGCCCCAAGTGGCACCCCTCATGGGTCATTCCGAGGGGTCCACGATGCTTGCCGAACGGCGACGAGGCGGGTCACCGCGTGCGCGGAGGGCGCCATGAGGCGCAGCGCGCGCAGGATGGCGCTCGTCGTCGTCGCGGGGGCGGCGGCGCTCGCGATGGGGTCGGTCGTGGCGCGACGCCCTGGCGGGGTCTTCGCGGCGGGCATGCTGTCGCCGCGTGGGCAACCGTGGCTCGCTCCCGCCCCCTCGCCCGAGGCGATCGCGTGCGGGGACGGGCTGCACCCGCTCGCGGGGGCCTGCGTGGCGTTCCCGTCCGCGGGCAACCCCACGCGGCTGCTCGTCTACCTGCACGGGCTCTACGAGCCGGGCGCCGAGGCGGGGGAGATGGCGCGCCAGCAGCGGGTGGCGCAGCTCGCCACGAAGGCTGGGTATGTGGTGCTCGCGCCGCGCGGTCGGGTCGGCGTCTGCACGACGCCGGGCTACCTCTCCAAGTACTGCTGGCCGAGCAACGTGGGCAACGCCGCCCGCGGCGCCGAGCTCGCCGCGAGCTTCGCGCCGGCCGTCGCCGCCATCGAGGAGCGCGCGCACCTCGAGCGCAGGTTCGTCCTCGGCTTCTCCAACGGCGGCTACTTCGCGGCGCTGCTGGCCTCGCGGGCGCTGTTTCCGGCCGACGCC
>CAITLX010000112.1 GCA_903893335.1 uncultured delta proteobacterium
ACGATCGACGGCGCGCCGCGGCGCTCCTCGGCGTCGACGGCCACGATGAACGGCGCGGTGCGCACGACGCTCGAGCGCGCGAGCTCGGCGGTGCCGCCCCCGGCGAGCGCGAGGTTGCCCGCGGAGCTTCGCGCGTGCACCGCCGCGACGGTGCGCCTGCGCGCGACGCGGTCGGGGTAGCCCGCGAGGATGGAGACGAGCAGCGCCTGCTCCTCGCTCGCCGCGTGGGCGTCGCCGACCGAGAGCCCGGCGAGCGCGCGCGCGATCTGCTTCTGCGCGCGGTCGACCGAGCGCGCCGCGCCCGCGTCGAGCCCCATGTTGCGCAGCCGGTCGCGGTCGAAGCCCGCGGCCTCGGCCTCCTCGAACAGCTCGAGCAGCGCGAGCACGTCCGACGGGCCGGTCGCCGACCCCTCGGCGCGGTCGTCGCCGCGCGCGCGCAGATCGCGCTCGCCGAGCAGCGCCGCGAGGGTGCACGCGGCCCGCCCCGCGCCCCGCCGCTGCCCCTCGACGACGAGCCGCGCCATGCGCGGGTGCAGCGGCAGGCGCTGCATCGCGCGGCCGATGGGCGTGAGCGCGCCGGCTGCGTCCACGGCGCCGAGCCGCGACAGCAGGCGCTCGGCCGCGTCGAGGGCCGCGCGCGGCGGCGGGTCGAGCCAGGCGACCGACGCCGGGTCGGTGATGCCCGCGGCGCGCAGCGCGAGCATCGTCTCGGCGAGGTCGAGCCGCGCGATCTCGGGCGCGTCGAACGCGGGGCGCGTGTCGTGGTCGCCGCGCGTGTAGAGGCGCAGCGCCCGGCCGGCGCGCGTGCGCCCCGCGCGCCCCGCGCGCTGCGTGGCCGACGCGCGGCTCACCTTGGCGGTGTGCAGCGTCGGCAGCCCCGACCACGCAGCGTGCCCCGCGACACGCGCGAGCCCCGCGTCGATGACGGCGGCGACGCCGTCGATGGTCACCGAGGTCTCGGCCACGTTGGTCGCGAGGATGACCTTGTGCCGCTCGCTCGGGCGCACGACGCGATCCTGCTCGTCGCTCGGCATGTCGCCGTGCAGGACGAAGAGGTCGAGCCCCGCCTCGCGCGCGATGGGGGCGCACGCGTCGCTCGCGCGGCGGATCTCGGCGGCGCCCGGCAGGAACGCGAGCACGTGGCCGTCGAGCCCCTCGCGCACCAGGCGCCGCAGCGCCGAGGCGACCTGCAGCGCGACGGGGCGCTCGTCGGGCGCGGCGAGGTGCTCGATCGCCACGTCGTAGGCGCGCCCCTCGGCCCGCAGGCGCGGCGCGCCGAGCAGCCGCGCGACCGGCTCGGCGTCGAGCGTCGCGGACATGACGACCAGGCGCAGATCGGGGCGCGCGCCCTGCTGCAGGCGCGTGAGCAGCGCGAGCGCGAGGTCGCCGTGCAGGTGCCGCTCGTGGAACTCGTCGAGCACCACGACCGAGACGCCCGCGAGCGTCGGGTCGGCGCCGAGCTTGCGCGTCAGCAGCCCCTCGGTGACGAAGCGCACCCGCGTGCGGGGGCCGGAGACGTTCTCGAAGCGCACCTGGTAGCCCACCGTCTCGCCGAGGCGCTCGCCGAGCTCGTCGGCGACGCGGCGCGCAGCCATGCGCGTCGCGAGCCTGCGCGGCTCGAGCACCACGATCTCCCCCTTGTCGGCAAAGCCCGCGTCGTAGAGCGCGCGCGGCAGCCGCGTCGTCTTGCCCGCGCCCGGCGGCGCCTCGACGACGAGCGACGGCCGCTCGCGGAGGCTCGCGACGACCTCCGGCAGCAGGGCGTCGATGGGGAGCGGCGGGAGCGTCACGCGCCGGCGGCGTCGACGCGTCGCACCCCACGCAGCGCCCAGCCGGCCGGCGTCGCGACGCCGCTCGCCCACGCGACCGCGACGCCGTCGAGCGCCGAGGCCACGTCCTCGGCGCGCACGTCCACGCCGCGCACCCCGGCGATGGCCGCTTCGACCAGCGCGGCGGTGCTCGCGTCGTCGCTGCCGTCGGTGCGGTAGTCGACGTCGACGAGCCGCCCGCGCCAGCGCGGGTTGTCGTGCGCCTCGGGGGCGCGACGCGCGCCGGCCACGACCCAGAGCGCGGGCTCCCCCTCGCCGCGCGCGAACTCGGCCACGACCGGGAACAGCGCGCGCGACGCGTCGCCGAGCGGCGCGGGGCGCGCGAGGTCCCACGTCTCGCCGCCGATCGACTCGAGCGTCTCGAGCACGTCGTTCTCGAGCTCGACGATGCCGCTCTGCGTGCTGTCCTCGATGGCCGCGAGCACCGCGTCGGCCGCGGCGCCGAGCAGCGCGCCGTCGCCGCCTGGGTACGGGCGCGTCAGCACGGCGAACCCGCGCGCGACGCGCGTGCCCTCGGGCAGCCCCGGGCGCTCGCGCTCGACGAGCAGGTAGCCGGCCGGCAGGCCGTCGCTGCCGCGCGCGACCTCGACGAGGAACGCCGTGGCGCTCGGGCGCGCCGCGTACGCCGCGTCGTCGCCGGGCGCGAGCCGCAGCCGCAGCCCGTCTTGTTCGATGCGCAAGAGGCGCCCGTCGGCCCCGGTGACCACGAGCCGACCGTCGCCCGCGAGCGCGCGGTGCGCCGCGCTCGGGCGGTACGCCGCGCTCTTGTCGTCGCCGCCGAGCCTCGAGGCGAACGCGGTGTGCGCCTGCGCGGCGAGGTCGTGCGGCGACTCGCTGATGACGTGGCGCGCGAGCCCCGAGGTGATGAAGACGAACGCGAGCGAGCCGTCGAGGCGCGGGTCGACGCGCAG
>CAITLX010000113.1 GCA_903893335.1 uncultured delta proteobacterium
GCCACCGACCTCGACAAGGACGCCATCGAGCGCGCGCGCGCCGCCGTCTACCCGCCGGGCATCGTGGCCGACGTCTCGCCCGAGCGTCTGCGCCGCTTCTTCGTCGAGGACGTGCACGGCTTCCGCGTGGCCCAGGAGATCCGCGAGACGGTCATCTTCGCCACGCAGAACGTGATCATGGACCCGCCGTTCACGAAGCTCGACCTGCTGAGCTGCCGCAACCTCCTCATTTACCTCGCGCCCGAGCTTCAGCAGAAGCTGCTGCACCTCTTTCACTACGCGCTCTTGCCCGGCGGCGTGCTCTTCCTCGGCAGCGCCGAGACGCTCGGCGGCTGCGGCGAGCGCTTCGCGGCGGTGGGGGGCAAGACGCGCATCTACCGGCGGCTCGACGCCTCGAGGCGCGTCGATCGCACCGACCTCCCCCTCGCGCTGCCGGTGCGCCTGCCCGACCTCGACACGACGGGCGTGGCCAAGCCTCCGGCGCGCAACCTCCAGGCGCTCGCCGACCGCCTGCTGCTCGAGCGCTTCAGCCCCGCCAGCGTGCTCACCAACGAGCACGGCGACATCCTCTACATCAGCGGACGCACCGGCCCGTACCTCGAGCCCGCCGCGGGCAAGGCCAACTGGAACGTCCACGCGATGGCGCGCGAGGGGCTGCGCTACGACCTCGGCGCCGCCTTCGAGAAGGTCGTGCGGCGCAAGGTGGCGCGCACGACCTCGCGCGTGGTGCTCGACGGCGGCGCGGGCGAGCGCTTCGTGGACGTGACGGTCGAGGCGGTGGTCGAGCCCGAGGTGCTGAGGGGCATGGTCCTCATCGTCTTCGCCGAGGTGGCGTTGCAGCCCGTCGTCAAGGATGGGGCTCGCGCGGGCAAGCACACGCCCGCGGCGCGCGCGAGGCTCGAGCTCGAGCTGCGCCGCGCGCGCGAGATGGCCCTCGCCGTCCGCCACGAGATGCGCACCTCGCAGGACGAGCTCAAGAGCACGAACGAGGAGCTGCAGAGCACGAACGAGGAGCTGCAGAGCACCAACGAGGAGCTGACCACCTCGAAGGAGGAGATGCAGTCGATGAACGAGGAGCTGCAGACGCTCAACCATGAGCTGCAGACCAAGCTCGACGAGCTGACGCGCTCGAACGACGACATGCGCAACCTGCTCGACAGCACCGAGATCGCCACGCTCTTCCTCGACGACGGGCTCTGCGTGCGGCGCTTCACCGCGCGCATGGCGAAGATCGTCAACCTCATCCCGGGCGACGTCGGGCGCCCCATCACCGACCTCGCGTCCACGCTCGTCTACCCGGCGCTCGCCGCCGACGCGCACGCCGTGCTGCACTCGCTCGTCTTCCGCGAGACGACGGTCGCCACGAACGACGGCTGCTGGTATTCGGTGCGCATCATGCCGTACCGCACCGCCGACAACCGCATCGACGGCGTCGTCATCACCTTCGTGGACGTCACGGCCGCCAAGAAGCTCGAGGCCACGCTGCGCGAGCGTCAGGTCGGCGGCGCGGAGGGGGCGTGAGCAAGCCGAAGCCGCCGGGCCAGAGCCCGAACGAGCTGCGTCGGCGCGCCGAGGCGGTGCTCGACGCGAGCCGCAAGGCGGCAGCCGAGGGGAAGGCGGTCGCCGCGGCCGAGGCGCAGCGGCTCGTGCACGAGCTATCCGTGCACCAGATCGAGCTCGAGATGCAGAACGACGAGCTCGACCGCGCGCGCGGCGAGGCCGAGTCGGCGCTCGCGCTCTACGCCGACCTCTACGAGCACGCCCCCGTCGGCTACCTCACGCTCGATCGCGACGGCGTCGTGCGCCTCGCCAACCTCACCGCGACGCGCCTGCTCGCCCTCGAGCGCTCGCGGCTGATCGGCTCGCGGCTCGGGCTGCTGCTCGCGACGGCCAGCCGGCAGAGGCTCGGCGGCTTCCTCGCGCGGGTGCTCGCCTCGACGACGCGCGAGGTGTGCGAGGTCGAGCTCACGGCCGAGGGCTCCGACGGCATCTTCCTCGAGCTCACCGGTGTGGCCACCGCGGGGCGCGACGCGTGCCGTGTCACCGTCGCGGACGTCACGGGGCGCAAGCTGGCCGAGCGCGCGCTGCTCGGCAGCGAGGAGCGCTACCGCACGCTGCTCGCCAACCTCGACGACGTCGTCTTCACGACCGACACGGCCGGCAGGGTCACCTTCGTCAGCCAGGCCGTCGCGCGCTACGGCCTCACGCCCGAGGAGGTGGTCGGCCAGCCCCTCGCCCCGCTCGTCGATGACGCCGACCGCGCCAACCTGCTGAAGAGCTACGCCGAGCGCGTCGCGGGCGCGACGCCCGAGCCGTTCGAGTTCCGCAGGTCCGACCCGAGCGGTCGGGTGCACCACCTGCGCGCGCGCTCGCGCCCGCTCGTCGTCGCGGGGCAGGTCGCCGGCCTCACGGGCATCCTCACCGACGTCACGCGCCAGCGCGAGACGGAGGAGCAGCTCCGCGTCGCGCAGAAGATGGAAGCGGTCGCGCGGCTCGCGGGCGGCGTGGCGCACGACTTCAACAACCTGCTCGGCGTCATCAGCATCTCGGCCGAGCTCGCGAAGGAGGAGCTCCCCGCAGGCACCGTCGCCGCCGCCGACCTCGACGAGATCCAGAAGGCGGTGCAGCGCGCGCAGGCGCTCACCCGTCAGCTGCTCGCGTTCGGTCGCCGTCAGGTGCTCAAGCCCGAGGTGCTCGACCTCAACGCCGTCGTCGCGGGGGTCGAGCGCATGCTCGGGCGCGTGCTCGGCGAGGACGTCAAGCTCACGTTCGCGCCCGCAGCCAAGCTGTGCGCGACGCGGGCCGACCCGGGGCAGCTCGAGCAGGTGCTGCTCAACCTCGTGGTCAACGCGCGCGACGCCATGCCCAGGGGGGGCAGCATCCGCATCGAGACGGGCTGCGTGCACCTCGACGCGCCGCGGGCGACGGTCGATGGCGAGCTGCCGCCCGGCGAGTACGCGACCTTCTCGGTCAGCGACACCGGCACGGGCATCGACGAGGCCACGCGCGCCCGCATCTTCGAGCCCTTCTTCACGACCAAGCCCACGGGCAAGGGCACCGGGCTCGGTCTCGCGATGGTCTACGGCATCGTCAAGCAGAGCGGCGGCGCGGTCGAGGTCGAGTCCACTCCAGGCGCGGGCTCGACCTTCCGGGTCTACCTCCCTGCGTCGAAGGCCGAGGCGGAGGCGCGCGGCTCGTCGCGCCCCCTCGGCGAGACGCGCGGGTCGGGCACGCTGCTGATGGTCGAGGACGAGGCCGCGCTGCGCCAGTTGACGAGCCGCGTGCTCTCCGCCGCAGGCTACGACGTGCTCTCCGCCGCCAGCGCCGACGAGGCGATCGCCCTGTGCGAGGCGCACCGCGGGTCGCTGAAGCTGCTGGTCACCGACGTCGTGATGCCCGGCATGGACGGCATCGCGCTCGCCGCTCACCTGACCAAGCTCATCCCGGGGCTCCGGGTGCTCTTCATGTCGGGTTACTCCGACGAGGTCATCGCCGCGCACGGCGCGCTCGCGGCGGGCGTCGAGCTCGTCGAGAAGCCCTTCATGCCGCAGACGCTGCTCGCGGCGGTGGCGCGCGCGTTGAGCGACGGCGAATCGTGACGCGGACGCCGAGCACTCGCTGATCTCGAGCGGTCGGGCGCTCGCGCGCGGCGCGCGATGGCGTAGACTGCGCCGCGATGCCGAACCTCCTCGCGATGTCCTTCGAGGGGGAGCTCGCGCCGTCGTTCGACCTTCGCTGCCTGCACCCGGGCGCGAAGCTCCCCGACGGGTGGGGCCTCGGGTTCTACCCCGGCGGCGAGCCCTCCGCGCAGGTGCTGAAGGAGGCCGCGCCGGCGGCCGGCAGCATCCGCAGCGAGCTGGTCAAGGCCTGGCAGCACCTCGAGTCGTCGCTCTTCGTGCTGCACGTGCGCCGCGCGCGCTGGGGGCAGCTCAGCGACGCGAACACGCAGCCCTTCTCGCGCAGCCACGGCGGCCGTGACTGGCTCTTCGCCCATGGCGGCAGCCTGCGCGAGCGCTTCGACCTCCCGCCCGACGCCCCCTTCGAGCCCGTCGGCTCGACCGACACCGAGCGCGTCTTCTGCGAGCTTCTCGCGCGCTTCGCGGCGCGGGGCTGGCGCAGCCTGGGCGAGGCCGACCCGGCCGTCGTGCGGACGTGGTTCGCCGAGCTCAACCTCCGCGGCTCGATGACGGCGGTGCTCGCCGACGGGCGCGACCTCTGCGTGTACGCCGACCAGTCGGGCGACGGCGGCGCGTACCTCTGGCACGTCGCGCCGCCCTACGGGCACGTCGCGTTCGGCGACGCCGACCTCTCGGTCGATCTCACCACCCGCGGCATCAAGAGCCGCAAGGGCGTCGTCGTGTCGTCCGAGCCGCTGACGAGCGACGAGCCCGCCGACTGGCAGCGCCTCGCGCCTGGTGAGCTGGTCGTGCTGCGCCAGGGCGCGGTGCGCTCGCGCGCGTGGCCGCGCGCCGACGGCGGCTCCGAGGTCGCGCGCTCGACGGCGACCGCCTCGCGCCGCCCCGAGGCTGCCGCGCCGAGCACCTACGCGATCACGCACCGCACGGTGTACCGCTACGCGCGCCCGGTCGAGCGCAGCACCCACGTGCTGCGGCTCTTTCCCTTCCACGATCGCTCGCAGACCGTGCTCGAGAACCGCGTCACGCTCTCGGTCGACGGCAAGAGCGCCGAGTACGACGACGTGTTCGGCAACCGCGTGCGCCGCGTGCTGCTCGACGCGCCCTACACCGAGCTCTGCATCGAGGCGACCTCGCGCGTCACGGTGACCGACGCGCCGCTCTTGCCGCTGCACGCGCGCTCGACCATCCCGCTCGTGTGGATGCCCTGGCAGCGCCACATGCTCCAGCCCTACCTGCTGCCCCCCGAGCTGCCCGACAGCCAGCTGGCCGAGCTTGGCGAGTACGCGATGAGCTTCGTCGAGCGCAACGACTACGACTTGCTCGACACGCTGCTCGACCTCAACACGTCGATGTTCGAGCAGTACGCGTACCGGCAGGGGAGCACCGGGCTGCACACGACGCCGTTCGAGGTCTACGCGCAGCGCCTCGGCGTCTGCCAGGACTTCGCCAACCTGTTTCTCTGCCTCGCGCGGCTGCTCAGCATCCCGGCGCGGTACGTGTGCGGCTACGTCTACACGGGCCCCAAGGCGACCAACCGCGCGCAGGGCGAGGCCTCGCACGCGTGGGTCGAGGTCTACCTCCCCGAGGTCGGCTGGCGCGGGTTCGACCCGACCAACGGCAGGGTGACGCAGACCGACCACGTGCGCGTCGCGGTCGGTCGCAGCTACGTCGACGCGACGCCGACCTCGGGCACGATCTACGTCGGCGGCGGCTCCGAGACGCTCGAGGTCGACGTGCGGTGCGAGCGCGTCTGATTCCCGGAAATCTCGGCCGCGAGCGCGTCTGAGCCTCGGGTGACTTCGGCTCTACTGCTGCTGCTGCTGCTGCTGCTCGGCGAGTGGTTGGACGTCGGCGGCGATCGCGGGGGCGAAGAAGGTGTCGCCGATGGCGACGCCGACCGCGTTGAGCTTCTGCTGAAAGTCGTCGATGTACGCGTGCAGCCCGTACGCGAGCAGATCGCTCGTGCGCTCGTACTCGAACTGCGCGTGCAGCCGCCCGAGCGCGCGCTCGGCCTCGCTCGACGACGCGCCGAACGGGGTGCCGGCGATGGCGTGCAGCGACTGCACGCTCTTGCCGAGGCAGTGCAGCACCGAGCGGGGGAACTCGCGCTCGAGCATGAGGAAATCGACGACGCGCGAGGGCTCGATGGCGCCGTGGCGCTTGCGGTACATCTCGAGCGCGCTCGCGGAGCGCAGCAGCGCCGCCCACTGCGACTCGTCCTGCGTCGCGGTCGCGGGCGTCAGCAGGAACGACTTCACGTCGAGGATGCGCGTGGCGGTGTCGGCGCGCTCGAGCAGCCGACCGAGGCGCCCGAAATGCCACGCCTCGCCGTGCGTCATCGTGATGTGCATGAGCCCGACGAAGGTGGCCGACGCGCGCTTCACCGAGGCGTAGAACGCGTGCGGCTCGTCCATCGGCGCGCGCGCCGCGTCGCCGACCATGAGGTAGCTCTTGTTCAGCTCCTCCCACATCTCCGACGAGATGATCTCGCGCACCGAGCGGGCGTTCTCGCGCGCGTGGCGCAGGCACGAGACGATGGAGCTCGGGTGCGCGGCGTCGAAGGTGAGGAACGCGAGCACCGCCTCGCGCGTGGCCTCGCCGTGCAGCGCGCGGAAGGCCTCGTCGTCGCCGGCGGCGGCGACCAGCGCGCTCCACTGCGCGGCGTCGGCCTCGGGGCGGTCGAGCGAGAGCTGGAGGCTCACATCGACGAAGCGCGCGACGCTCTCGGCGCGCTCGATGTAGCGGCTCATCCAGAAGACGGCGTCGGCGACGCGGCTAAGCACGCAGCACCCAGGTGTCCTTGCTCCCGCCTCCCTGCGACGAGTTGACCACGCACGAGCCCTTCTTCAGCGCGACGCGCGTGAGGCCGCCGGGCAGGACGTAGACGTCGTCGGACGAGAGCACGTAGGGGCGCAGATCGACGTGGCGCCCCTCGAGCTGGTCGCCGACGAGCGTCGGCACGCGCGAGAGGCCGAGCATCGGCTGCGCGATGTAGTTGCGCGGGTTGGCCCGGACGAGATCGCGGAAGCGCGCGTGCTCGTCGGGCGTCGCGTGGGGCCCGACCAGCATGCCGTAGCCGCCCGACTCGTTGGCGGCCTTCACGACGAGGTGCTCGAGGTTGGCGAGCACGTGCTCGCGCTGCTGGTCGTCGGCGCAGATGTACGTCTCGACGTTGGGCAGGATCGGATCCTCGCCCAGGTAATACGAGATGATCTGCGGCACATACGCGTAGATGACCTTGTCGTCCGCGATGCCGTTGCCCGGCGCGTTGGCCAGCGCGACGTTGCCCCGGCGGTAGGCGTCCATCAGGCCGGGCACGCCAAGCGTGGAGTCGGGGCGGAACTCGAGAGGGTCGAGGAACGTGTCGTCGATGCGCCGGTAGATGACGTCGACGCGCAGCCACCCCTTGGTCGTGCGCATGCCGACGAAGCCGCCGCGCACTTGCAGGTCGCACCCCTCGACGAGCTCGATGCCCATCTGCTGGGCGAGGAACGAGTGCTCGAAGTAGGCGGAGTTGTGGATGCCCGGCGTGAGGAGCACCACGTTGGGCTCCTTCACGCCGCGCGGGGCGATGCGGCGCAGGGTCTCGAGCAGGCGGCTCGGGTACTCGTCGACGGCGTGCACGCGCGAGGCCTCGAAGACCTTGGGGAACGTGCGCTTCATGATCTTGCGGTTCTCGAGGACGTACGACACGCCCGAGGGGCAGCGCAGGTTGTCCTCGAGGACGTAGAAGCGGCCGTCGCGGTCGCGCACCAGATCGGTGCCGACGATGTGGCACCAGACGCCGCGCGGGGGCTGCAGCCCGGCGCAGGGGGTGAGGTACGACGCGGCGCCGAGCACGAGCTCGCGGGGCACGACGCGGTCGTTCAGGATGCGACCGGCGTTGTAGACGTCGTCGATGAAGAGGTTGAGCGCGCGGATGCGCTGCTTGAGCCCGCGCTCGATCGTCGCCCACTCGGCCGCCTCGACGATGCGGGGGATGACGTCGAAGGGGAAGATCTTCTCGGCGCCGTGCGCGTCGCCGTACACGTTGAAGGTGATGCCGAGGTCGAGCAGCGCGCGCTCGCTCGCGAGCTGCCGCCGGGCGAGCTCGTCGGGGCCGAGCGTGCCGAGCCGCTCGGCGAGCAGCGCGCAGCCGGGTCGCGGCGCGGCGGGCGCGGCGAACATCTCGTCGTAGTACCCGCCCGTGTCGTACTGCTCGAACGCCATCGTGCGCCTCTCGCTGGTCGCGCGAGTGTCGCGTGGGGCGCGTTTCGCCCGGGTTTCGGGCGTGCGCCGGGGGCGAGTCCGAAGCAGGCCCGCGCGGCGCCCCGAAGGGGGGGGCAGCCGCGCGAGCGTGCGCGCGGTCAGCGCGTGAGCGTCGCCTGGTCGAGGACGGGGTCGCTGCCGTCGGCGGTGAGCGCGTGGGCCTCGAGCGTGAGGCTGTGCTGGTCGGCGGTGAGCAGGCCGTACATGCCGATCTCGGTGCCGCTGTAGGCGTGGCTGAAGGCCGTCCAGGTGTTCTGGCCGGCGCCGTAGCCCTCGGCGCCCGAGCCCGCGCAGACGACGTAGGTCGTGCCCGCCGTGTTGGTGCTCTGCAGGACGGGCGAATCGGCCGGGCCCGTGAGCGGCTTGGAGCGCTCGTAGTCGTGGTCGTGGCCGTTGAGCACCATGTCCACGTGGTACTGGTCCCAGATCGGCACGAAGAAGTTGCGGCCGCGCATCACGTCCGCGTCCTTGCCGTGCGCCGACGACGAGAACTCGGGGTGGTGGTGCACCGCGACGATCCAGGGGCGCGCCGCGCGGTTCTTGTCCGCCGCGTCGAGGTCCTTCTGCAGCCACTCGGTGACGGCGGCCTTGTAGTCGGCGTCGGCCGGGGTCGAGATGAGGTAGGCGTCGTCGATGATGACGGCGTGCACCGGCCCGAAGTCGACCGAGAAGAAGAGCTCGGCGAAGCGCGCGGTGAAGGCGGTCGGGTCCTGCGGCAGCACGAGGTTGCCGAAGAAGAGCGAGGTGTGGTTGTCGTGGTTGCCGTGCGCCGCGAGCGTGAGCAGCTGCGGCAGCGCCGAGGCCTTGCCGTCGGGCCCGGTGCCGGCGTTGTCGAGCCACTGCTCCCATTCGCCCTGGTCGGGGGCGAGGTTGATCATGTCGCCCGAGAAGAGCTGGAGGCCGACGCCCTTACCCAGCAATCGCGACTGCAGCACGCGCCAGGCGTCCTGCTGCTCGCCGCGCGAGTCGCCCGTGACGGCGATCTTCACCGAGGTGGTGCCGTCGGCCGGCGCCGTGGTGAACGCGTAGACGTCGCTCCACTGCTCGCTGCCCGCCGCTCCGCCGCCGACGCGGTAGTAGTAGGTGCGCCCCGGCGTGAGGCCGCAGACGTAGGTCTCGTGCATGCGCTGGGCGCCGTTGCCGTTGATGACGCCGGGGGGCGTGAGCCAGGTGACGCCGGTCACGCGCTGCGCGGCGGGCCAGGTGCTCGCGTCGGTCGAGTCGCCCCAGGCGAGGTCGCTGGCGAGCGTGCCGTCGTCGGTCTGCCAGGCGACGCCGGCCGAGGTGGACGGGTCGGCGTGGCCGGGGGAGCCCTGCGCCACGCTGCCGCCGAGGCCGAGGCGCACGCGGCGAATGTGGGGCGTCGCGCCCGTGTCGGAGGTGCCGATCGCCCACTGCTGGTACTCGGGGCGCGCGCCGATGACGAAGCTGCACCCCTTGGGCGTGTAGTTGCCATTGGGGTCGAGGCCGCCGTCGGCGGTCGCTCCACCCGCGCCGCCGCTGCCGGCCGAGCCCCCGGCGCCCGCCGATCCACCGTTGCCGGCCGAGCCACCGGTCGAGGTGTCCGAGGTGCTCTGGCAGGCGAAGAGGGCGAGCGGGGCGAGGGCGATGACGCCCATGGGGGAGAGGAGGCGAGGCTTGCGCATGAGGATTCTCCGGGGGTGTCGTCAGAAGGCGGCAGCGGCCTGCCGCGAGGTCGTCAGAAGGCGGCAGTGGCCTGCCGCGAGGTCGTCAGAAGGCGGCGGTCGCCTGCAAGAGGAAGAGGTTGTTGCGAATGTGTCC
>CAITLX010000114.1 GCA_903893335.1 uncultured delta proteobacterium
CGGCTCACCGAGGTCGGCGACCGCAGCATCGCGCAGGTTGCGACGGACCTCGATCTGACCGAGACCGCGCTGCGCGACTGGGTGCGCAAGGCGGCCATCGAGGCGGGCAACGGACCGCCGGGCGCGCTGACGGCGGCCGCTTCTTCCACGCGTAGTAACCGCTCGTCGACACGCCGAGCAGCCTGCACATCGCAACCACGGAGTAGGCCACCTGCTTCGCGGCGACGAAGGAGAACTTCACTTTCTCTCCTTCGCGAAGAAGGTGGCGGTGCGCTCAACCGGTCGCCGCAACGCTACCGTAATCCGGCGACGACGGACGGAGGGCGATGCGCATGAAGAGAACACGGCGAGGCTTGTCGGCACACGAACGCGCGCAGCTCTGGCGACGATGGAAGGCGGGAGAGTCGCTGAGCGAGATAGCTCGCGCGCTCGAGCGGTTGCCGGGGTCGCTCCACGGCGTCCTTGCGGCAACCGGCGGCATCGCGCCGCCGACGCGCGTGCGAGCCGCTATCGGAATCTCGCTGCACGAACGGGAGGACATCTCTCGCGGGCTCTCGGCCGGCGAGAGCATCCGGACCATCGCGGCTCAACTCGGGCGGGCGCCATCGACGATATCGCGCGAGGTCGCTCGAAACGGCGGGAGCGGGCGCTACAGGGCAGTCGACGCCGAGAAGAGCGCCTGGGACCGAGCTCGGCGCCCGAAGCCGTGCAAGCTCGCCGTCGCCCCGGCGCTTCGGGAATTCGTCGCTTCGCGCCTCGCGCTCGACTGGTCGCCGGAACAAATCGCCGGGTGGTTGAAGGCCGAGCACCCCGACGACGACGTGCAGCGCGTTTCGCACGAGACAATCTACCGAAGCCTCTTCATCCAGGCTCGAGGCGTGCTTCGCAAGGAGCTGCAGCGGCACCTGCGAACGAGACGGGTATTCCGACGTGCGAGGACCGCGTCTACGAACGAGCAGGCGCGAGGGCGCATCGTGGACGCGATCTCGATCCGCGAACGTCCGGCCGAGGTCGACGACCGACGTGTTCCTGGCCACTGGGAGGGCGATCTCCTGAGCGGCGCCGACAACACGCACATCGCGACGCTGGTCGAGCGCACGTCGCGCTACACCATCCTCGCGAGGTTGGACGGCAAAGACTCGACGTCCGTAGCCAGGGCTGTGATCTCGCGGATGGGAGCTCTCCCGAAGGCCTTGCGTCGCTCGCTCACGTGGGATCGCGGTCCCGAAATGGCGCAGCATCGTGCCGTCAGCGTCGCCACCGACGTGAAGGTCTTCTTCTGCGACCCGAGGAGCCCCTGGCAACGGGGAACGAACGAAAACACGAACCGCCTGCTGCGGCAGTACTTCCCGGACGGCACTGATCTCTCGGTGTACTCGCAGGCGGACCTGAACCGAGTGGCACGCCGTCTCAACGAGCGGCCGCGAAAGGCGTTGGCATACCGCTCGCCCGTCGATACTCTGGCGGCGGTGTTGCGCTGACAGGTTGAGCCCGCCGCCACCTTCTTCGCGAAGGAGAGAAAGTGAAGTTCTCCTTCGTCGCCGCGAAGCAGGTGGCCTACTCCGTGGTTGCGATGTGCAGGCTGCTCGGCGTGTCGACGAGCGGGTACTACGCGTGGAAGAAGCGGCCGCCGTCGA
>CAITLX010000115.1 GCA_903893335.1 uncultured delta proteobacterium
GAACCCGGCGGCGACGAGCACCGCGCTGGCCGTCGCGGCTCCCACCCAGCCGGCGAGCCTTCGGCGCGCCTTCTGCTTGGCCGGTGCGGCGAGCAGCGCCTCGAGCGCCTCGCGCGCCTCGGCGGCGGAGCCGAACCGCGCCGCGGCGCGGGGGGCGAGCAGGCGCGCCATCACGAGGTCGAGCTCGGCGGGCAAGCCGCGCGAGCGCGCGCGCGAGGTCGGAGGCTCGGGCAGGTGCTTCTGCTTCGCGTCGAGCAGCTCGGCCGAGGAGCGCGCGATGAAGGGGAGGCGACCGGTGCAGAGCTCGTAGAGCACGCAGCCGAGCGCGTAGAGGTCCGCGCGCCCATCGACGGCGCCCCCGCGCGCCTGCTCGGGGGCCATGTACTCGGGCGTGCCGAAGAGCGCGAAGCCCGCCTGCGCGCGCACCTCCTGCTCGGCGCCGTCGAGGAGATCGCCGCGCGCGCGCGCGATGCCGAAGTCGAGCAGCTTGAGCCCGCCGGCCTCGGGCAGGAAGAGGTTGGCCGGCTTCAGGTCGCGGTGCACGACCCCGGCCGCGTGCGCGGCCTCGAGCGCGCCGCACGCCTCGATGGCGAGCGAGACGGCGCGCTCCCAGGTGAAGCTCGCGACGTGCCGCATGTGCTCCTCGAGCGTCTCGCCCTCGAGCAGCTCCATCGCGCAGAACAGGCGCCCGTCGGTGGCCTGCCCGAAGTCGTGGATCGTGACGAGGCCGGGGTGCGACAGCCGCGCGATCGCGCGCGCCTCGCGCCGGAAGCGCGCGCCGTACTCCACCGACGTCGCGTGCTCGGGCGCGAGCACCTTGAGCGCGACGCGGCGCGCGAGGTCCACGTGCTCGGCCTCGTGCACGACGCCCATCGCGCCGTCGCCGAGCTTGCGCAGGATGCGGTAGCGCGTGCCCGGTAGCACCGCCGGGTCCACGGGCGAGGGGGAGGGGGCCTGCTCGACGGCTGCGTGCTCGGGGCGCCGCGAGGCGCACTCGGCGCGGTCGACGCGCGCGGCGCGCACGAGCGACTGGTACTCCGCGCGCGAGCGGCTCGGCTCGGCGGGGTAGAGCGTCGACATCACCTGCCCGATGCGCGCGCGCATGCCGCGCTCGCCGGTCGGCAGGCTGGGGGCCGAGGCCAGCAGGCGCACCAGGTCGGCGGCGGCCTTGCGCGTCACCGGGTAGCGCTGCTCGCGGTCGTGCGCGGTCAGCTTCGCGATGATGTCGTCGACCGCGGCCGGGGCGCCGACGAGCGGCGCGATGGCGGGGAGCCGACGCTCGTCCTTGGCGACCGCCGCGAGGTGCTCGGCGGGCTCGCCGGTGAGGAAGCGCCTGCCGGCGAGCAGCTCCCAGAGCATCACGCCGAGCGCGTACATGTCGACGCGGTGGTCGCCCGGGTTACCGTTGGCGATCTCGGGCGCGACGTAGCCGGGCTTGGCGAAGACGACGCCCGAGACGGTGTGGCAGCGGCGGTTCTCGCCGCGCGCGGTGCCGAAGTCGATGAGCTTCACGTCGCCCGCGTAGCCCACCATCATGTTCTGCGGCGACAGGTCGCGGTGCACGATGCCGAGCGGCTTGCCCTGCGCGTCGGTGCGGTCGTGCACGTGCGCGAGCGCGTCGGCGGCCGTCGCGATGATGGCGACGGCCTCGGGCCACGCGATGCGGTAGCCGAGCTGCGTCGAGCGGGCGCGCACCTCGGCGAGCGTGCGCCCCTCGACGTACTCGACGACGACGTAGGGCTCGCCGGCCTCGTCGAGCGAGGCCTCGACGATGTGCGCGACGCCGGGGTGCTGAAGCTGCGCCTGCACCCGCGCCTCGTCGAGGAACCGGGCGAGGAACGAGGTGTCCTTGGCGTGCTCGCGGCGGATGATCTTGACCACGCACGGGCGCTCGGCGCCCTCGATGCCGGTGGTGGACGCGAGGTAGACCTCGCCCATGCCTCCGCGCGCGAGCTTGCGGAGCAGCGACAGGCGCCCGAAGGCGCGCGGCAGCTTCTCGTCGGGCGGCGCCGCGGTGGAGGCGGACGTCGGAGCGGCGGCGGAGCTATCGGCCATGGGCCGAGCGTGCCCATGTGCGACAAGGTGGGCCAAGTTACCGGCTCCGGCCTGCGTCCGGCCCCGCGCATCTTGCCAGACGCCCCCCGAGCGGTAGGATACGCCGCTTCCGAGCCCCGATGCCGTTTCGCCCGTTTCTGCGCTGGCTGCTCCTGGTCGCCTGTACGACCGTGGGCCTGCTCGCGTCTCGAGGCGCCCTCGCGGCTGCCCCGATGTGCGACGAGCGCGGCGCGTCGGTCGTGGCCCCGACGCCCCACCTGCCCGCCGCCGACGAGCGGCTCGAGGCCGTCCCGCCGCTCGAGTGCGGCGGGCTCGACTGGGCCAGGCTGGGCGAGCCGAGCGGCCCCGGGGCCCACGGCGCGCCGCACGCGGTCGCGCAGGAGCCCGACCCGCTGCTGGCGACCCGCGTCACGCTGCCCCTCTCCGTCCCGGTCGCGCCCCTCACGCGCGACACCGAGGTCGGGTGCGCCGCACGCTCGGGCCACGAGCCCGACGTGTTCCACCCGCCGCGGTCGTAGGCGGCTCACCTCCCACACGACTCGAACGAGCTCTCTCTGCCGGCTCGTGCGGTCGAGCGTACTTCGCGTCGCCCCTCCTCGAGGGGCCCGCGAGCTCGACCCACGGTGCCTTCGACTCACTACCAACAGCGACACGAAAGGTAATCAGACGATGAACAAGGGAACTGCCATCGTCACATCCATCATCGCCTTCTTCATGGGCATGGTGTTGATGTGGGGCATCGATCACAGGAGCGGCAGCGGCGAGCTGACCGCGGACAAGAGCGGCGGCGCCGCGTGGTCCGACGCGGACTCTCCCGTGCCGGTCGACGCGAACGACCCGATGTGGGGCAGCCGCTCCGCGCCGGTCACGGTCGTCATCTTCAGCGACTTCCAGTGCCCGTTCTGCTCGCGCGTCGAGGGGACGATCGACCAGATCAAGACGACGTACGGCAAGGACAAGGTCCGCTTCATCTGGAAGAACGAGCCGCTCTCGTTCCACCCGAACGCGAAGCCGGCCGCCGAGGCCGCGCAGGGCGTCTTCAAGACCGCCGGCAACGAGGCGTTCTGGAAGTTCCACGGCACCGCCTTCAAGAACCAGCAGGGGCTCAACCCCGAGAACTACTTGAAGTGGGCGCAGGAAGCCGGCGTCAAGGACATGGCCAAGTTCAAGGCTGACCTCGAGGCGCACAAGTTCGCCGACAAGGTCGAGAAGGACAACGCCGTCGCCCAGCAGGTCGGCGCCAACGGTACGCCGCACTTCTACATCAACGGCGTCGAGCTCTCGGGCGCGCAGCCGTTCGAGAAGTTCAAGGAGGCGATCGACGCCCAGCTCGCCGCCGCCGAGAAGGAGAAGGCGTCGGGGACGAAGGCCGACAAGATCTACGTCGCGCTCTCGAAGAAGAACAAGACGGCCGCGCCGCCCACGCCCACCAACAAGCCGTCCGAGCCGCAGAAGCCGGCCGAGGACGACAAGACGGTGTGGAAGGTCCCCGTCGGCGACTCGCCGGTGAAGGGCTCCGACTCCGCGCTCGTCACCATCGTCGAGTTCTCGGACTTCCAGTGCCCGTTCTGCAAGCGCGTCGAGGACACGCTGAAGAAGGTCAGCGAGACGTACGGCGACAAGGTCCGCCTCGTCTGGAAGCACGAGCCTCTGCCGTTCCACCCGCGCGCGGAGCCGGCTGCCGAGCTGACCGAGCTCGCGAAGAAGGAGAAGGGCAACAAGGGCTTCTGGGCCGCGCACGCCAAGCTGTTCGACATTCAGCCCAAGCTCGAGGACGCTGACCTCGAGGGCGCGGCGAAGGACCTCGGCCTCGACGTCGAGCGCTTCAAGAAGGCTGCCGCGAACCACGAGTTCAAGGCGCGCATCGACGCGGACGCCGACCTCGGCGACAACGTCGGCGCGAGCGGCACGCCCCACTTCTTCATCAACGGTCGTCGCCTCGTCGGCGCGCAGCCGTTCGAGAAGTTCCAGGCCGTCATCGACGAGGAGCTGACGAAGGCCAAGGACCTCGTGTCCAAGGGCACGCCGGCCAACAAGGTCTACGAAGAGATCATGAAGAACGGCAAGGAGCCGCCGCCGCCCGAGAAGAAGACGGTCGCGGCCCCCGGCGCGTCGAACCCCTTCAAGGGTGGCGCGAACGCCAAGGTCGTCATTCAGGAGTTCTCGGACTTCCAGTGCCCGTTCTGCTCGCGCGTCGAGCCGACCGTGAAGCAGGTCCTGGACGCGTACGGCGACAAGGTGAAGTTCGTGTGGCGGCACAAGCCGCTCCCGATGCACCCCGACGCGCCGCTCGCCAGCGAGGCGACGGTCGAGGCGTTCAAGCAGAAGGGCAGCGAGGGCTTCTGGAAGATGCACGGCATCCTCTTCCAGAACCAGGCGACGCCCGACGGCCTGAAGCGCCCCGCGCTCGAGAAGTACGCCGAGCAGGCGGGTCTCGACATGGCGAAGTTCAAGGACGCGCTCGACAAGAACACGCACAAGGCCGCCGTCGACGCCGACTCCAAGGTCGGCGACGACGCGGGCATCTCCGGCACGCCGGCGTTCGTCATCAACGGCTACTTCGTGAGCGGCGCGCAGCCGTTCCCGAAGTTCAAGAAGCTGATCGACCGCGCGCTCGCCGAAGCGAAGTGACGTGAAGGGAGCGTCGGCCCACGCGGGCCGGCGCCGGTGACGAGGGTGGAGGCACCGAGCCTCCGCCCTCGTCGTCTTTTGTGGGGCGGCCAGCGCCCCGGCGCGCGTGCTACACGCTGGGGGCCACCATGCTCGTCGCGTCGTTCCCCGTCGGTCCGCTGCAGTGCAATTGCTCGATCGTGCTCGACGAGGAGGCCGGCGAGGCCATCGTCATCGACCCAGGCGGCGACTTCGAGCGCATCCGCGCGCGGCTCGAGGCCAAGCGAGCGCGC
>CAITLX010000116.1 GCA_903893335.1 uncultured delta proteobacterium
CCAGGTGGCGAGCGGCGCGAACGCGAGCAGCGGCGTCGCGGCGAGCGCGAGCATCACCCGGTGGGCGAGGTGGCGCCGCTCGCCGAGCCACGGCCCGAGCGAGAGCAGCGCGAGCGCGACGCCGAGCACGGCACCGAGCGACACCGCCAGCGACGCGAGCGCCGCGGTGGGCCCGAGCGCGCGGCCCACCAGCGCGAAGGCCGCCGTGCCGGGCCTGCGCAGCGAGTCGCCGAGATCGAGCGTCGCGATGGCGCGCGCGAACGCGACGTATTGCAGCGCGAGCGGGCGATCGAGCCCGAGCTTGGCGCGCAGCGCGGCTCGCTCGGCCTCGCCTGCCTGGTCGCCGAGCACCAGCGCCGCCGGGTCGCCCGGCAGCACGCGCAGCGCGACGAACACGAGCGTCGCGAGCACCCAGACGACGAGCAGCGCGCCCGCCGCGCGCGACGTGACGGACCCGAGCGCGCGCGCCAGGGCGAGCGCCCGCCGCTTCATCCCGCGTCGTCGGCGTCGAGGGTGGCGTCACCGAGGGCGTCGTCGCCCGCGTCGAGGTCCGCGTCGCCGGCTGCGTCCGCCGACCCGTCATCGGCCGCATCGACCGCGGCCTCATCGGCCGCGTCGCCTGCGTCGACCGCTCCGGCGTCGGGGCTCGAGGCCGGAGCGTCGGGCAAGCCGGCGTCGGTGACCGAGCAGACGCCCGCGTCGGCGTCGATGGGGGGCTCCACCCCAGGCGGCACGACGCACACGCTGCGCGACGAGGGGCTGACGTCGACGACCTGCGAGCCCATGTCGACGCACGCGTAGCCGGCGCGGCAGTCGCCGTCGCCCGAGCAGGTCGCCATGCAGAAGGTGCGACCGAAGCGCGGCGTGCGCTGCGGATCGCCGCAGACCGTGGCGTAGAACCCGACGCACGCCGCCTCGCCCGCCGGGCAACCGTCGGGCTCGCAGTTGAACATCGTGCAGTAGCCGCCCGGTTGCGTGGTGTCGCAGAGGCGGTCGCCCGAGGTCGAGCAGTCGGTCGACGAGGCGCACTTGTCGCCGATCTTGGGCTTGCAGCCGATCACGACGATCGACGCGAACAGTGCGACCGACGCGAGACGGAGGGCGTGCGCGAGCTGCATGCGGGGCGCGGGAAGCTACGATGCAGGGGCGCGCAGAGCAACGCCCTTCGACCGCATACGCACACGAGACGCGCGGCGCGCGATCGCCTCGTTGACACGCGCCGAACCGCCTCCTACAACGCGCGCCCATGGCAACTTACATCACCGCCGACTGCATCAATTGCGGCGCATGCGAGCCCGAGTGCCCGAATGACGCCATCACCGAGGGCGATGAGATCTACCTCATCGATCCCGAGCTCTGCACCGAGTGTGTCGGCTTCTACGATCACGAGGCGTGTCAGGCCGTCTGCCCGGTCGAGTGCTGCCTGCCCGACCCCAACCGCCGCGAGTCCGAGCAGCTGCTCGTCGATCGCGCCGTGAAGATTCACCCCGACGACGCGGAGTTGAAGGCGAAGATCGCCGCCAACAACTACCCGTCGCTGTTCCGCAAGTAAGTCGGTCCCGGGGCCGCGTTCACGCGCGCCCCGGCCGCGCGCCTCTGCATGGCCCACGGCCTCCGTCTCGGAGCGCTCGCGCTCGCGACGGGCGTCGTGGCGTCCGGCTGCACGGGCGGCTCCGCGCTGCTGCACCCCGCGCACGTGCTCGGCGAGGGCCTCACCTCCGCGGGCGTGGGGCTGACGGGGACCTTCGTCGGAGGCGACGCGGCGAGCGCCATTCGCGACGCGCGTGGCGTAGCCGGCGCCGGCACCGGCGCGACCGGCCCCGCGAGCGACGCACAAGCGGCGACCTACGCGCGCGGCGCTGCCGCAGCGGGCGCGCTCGGTCCCGGCGTCTCGCCCTGGGTGGGCGCTCGCGTCGGGCTCCCCCACGCGAGCGAGGCGGGCCTCACCTACACCGGGCACCTGGTGCGCGTCGACGCGCGCCACGCCTTCGAGGCCGAGCACTGGGCGCTGTCGGTCGGCGCAGGCGCGAGCGCGGTGCTGGCGCGACGCGGCAACGGCGACTCGTCCGAGCTCGAGGGGCTCGTGCTCGAGGGGGAGAACGGCTGGGGCCTCGACGTGCCCGTGCTCGTCGGCTGGCGCAGCACGAGCGGCATCTTGTCGCTCTGGGCGGGCCCGCGCGCCGGCTGGGAGAGGCTCGGCGGCACCGTCACCTTCCGCATCGCGACGCCGCCGCCAGGCGGCGACGTGGCCGTGACGCACACCTGGGCAGGCGGCGTGCTCGGCGCGCGCGTCGGCTTTCGCCATGTGTTCGCCGCGTTCGAGCTCGACGCCTCGGCGCACAAGCTCGACGGCTCGCTGGCCGGCAGCGACGTGTCGGTGCGCGGCGTGAGCCTCGCCCCGAGCGGCGCGCTCGTCGCGACCTTCTGAGCCTCGCTCGAAGCGAGCGCGCCGATCCGGGAGCCGCGCTCAGGGTGCGCGCGGAGCGCCCGCCGCGAGCCAGGACGAGACCACCGCCGCCGCCGCCGCGTCGGCCTCGACGTGCCGCCGCACCCACTCCTCGCGCGCCCCGCGCCCCACGCGGTTGGCGAGCCCGAGCACGAACGCGCACGGCACCCCCGCGCGCGCGCAGGCGCTCGCGACGGCGTAGGCCTCGAGGTGCTCGACGTCGCACCCGGTCGCCTCGGCGATGCGCTCGGCGAGCGCGTCGTCGGTGGTGATGGCGAGCGTCGTGGCCACGTCGGCGCGCTCGGCGCCGTGGCGCGCGAGCGCGTCGGCGAGCGGCGCGTCGGGCGCGAGCGCGCGGTCCATCGGCACGGGCATGCCGCCGCGCCCCTCGACCGCAGCGGTCGAGACGAGGCGCACCGTGCGCGCGACGACGACCCCCTGCGCCGGCCTGCGCGATGCGTAGGCCCCGGCGCTCCCGGTGAAGACCACGAGCGCCGGCGCGCGCGCCACGAGCGCGAGGGCCGTGCCGGCGGCGGCAGCGGGGAGCCCGATGCCGACGGGCGCCACGGCGACCCAGAGCCCGCCCACGCGCGCCGGGTGGCCGTCGGCTCGCACGCCCGCGACGGGCGCCAGCTCGGGCGCGTGCGCGGCCACGATCAGCACGTCGAGGGAAACCTGCACGATCCCGCGAGCATACTCCTCTCACGGGCCACGCGGAGGGGCCGCGGCTTGCCGTTTTCGGCGCCCCCCCGTACGCTTTCGCCTGTGACTCCGACGCGTGCCCGCCTCGCGCTCGCTGCGCTCTGCGTCGCAGCGGCGACCGGTTGCTCGGCGAACGTCGCGGCGACCGCCGACGCGAGCACGACCTCGACGCGCGCGTACCTCTCGTTCGAGCGCTCGGCCCGCGAAGGCGAGCCCGCCTCCGCGCGGGCGCACGCCTCGGCGCGCTTCGTGCGCGTGCAGGCCGGGGCCGACGAGGCCATGGCCGCGCGCCTCGTCGGGGCCGACCTCCCCCTGCCCGCGCTCGAGACCTGCGCGCCCCTCGCCTCGCTCGGCGAGGACGGGATGCCGCTGGCCACCCTCGGCCCAGTCGACCTCATCGACGCAGGCGAGGTCGCCCTCGAGACCGCCGAGGGGCGCGACACGCTCGCGGTGCGCGCGTTCCCCGACGTGGTCGATCTCGTCTCGGGCGTCGTCTACACGACGCGCGACGGCGCTGCGCTCGGCTGGGGCGCGCCCGGCGCACTCAGGCTGCGAGCCGCGGGCTCGTGGCAGATCCCCGCCATCGCGCTCGACGTCGAGGCCCCCGCGGCCCCCGCGAGCGCGCGGGTCGGCGAGCGCGCGCTCGACGACGCCGCGGCGGTGGTCGCCGGCGAGGCCGTCCGCCTCTCGTGGGAGGCTGGCAGCGGCACCGACTCCATCTACATCGACGTGACCTCCCCCGCCTCGGGCCTGCGCTGCGCGGTGCGCGACACGGGCGAGACGCAGCTCCCGGCCGAGGCCTTCCCTCCGAGCGGCGACGCCACCGTCGCGCTGCACCGCGTGCGCCGCGCGTCGCACGCGCAGGGCTCGCTGCCCATCGAGGTCCGCTTCGACGCCGCCGTCACCGGCGTCGTGCGCGTGGAGCCCGGGCTCTGAGAGGCGCGCTCGCCGTGCGCGCGCGCGTGCTGCCCTGGCTCGCGGTCGCGGGAGCGCTCGCCCTCGCGCGACCGGGGTTCGCCGTGCCGCAGCGGCGGCCTACCGCGCGACCGCGCGCGAGCCGCGCGTACCTCGACAACGTGAAGCGCTGGCACGCCGCTCCGAGCGCCGAGGCGCCCGCGCCCACGACGCCCGAGGGCTGGCCGCTGCTCGTGCTCGACGTGCTGAACACCGGCGAGCGCGTGGCCCTCGCCCCCTCGCGCGCCGACGGCGGCTTCCCCGCGTCCGAGCTCGATCGCGCGGCCCACGCGCTGCGCGACACGCGCGCGGGCAACGAGTACCCGGTCGACCCGCGCCTGCTCGACCTCGCGTACGGCATCGCGCGCCACTTCGCGACGTCCGAGCTGCGCGTCATCTCCGGCTACCGCACCCCCGCCAAGGGGGGGCGCTCGTTTCACGGTCGAGGCCGCGCGATGGACATGATCGTCCCGGGCGCCACCGACGACCAGGTCGCCGCGTGGGCGCGCACGCTGGGCTTCGTCGGCGTCGGGCTCTACCCGACGAGCGGCTTCGTGCACGTCGACTCGCGCCCGCGCAGCTACTTCTGGCTCGACGCGAGCGGGCCCGGCCAGCGCAACCGCGGCGTCGGCGTGCTCGGCGCCGTCGCCACCGAGGGCGATCGGCGCGCGCTCGAGCGCGGCGACCACGCGCCGCCGGCGTGGGCCCCGCCCGCTGCGGCGGTCGAGCCCGTCGACGCGCACGCCACCAGCGGCGACACGCGCGACGACGAGGCCGACGACGACGACGGCCACCCGACCGGCGGCGAGTGAGCGGCGCGTAGCTACGGAACGACGCTCAGCGCTTCGGCGCCGCTTCGTCGTCGATCTTCCAGGTGACCTCGCGCGGCTGACCCTGCCGCTCGCAGGCCAGGCGCAGCTCGGGCGCGAGCGCCAGCGACTGCCACGCCACGAGCGCCTGCTCGGGGCGCTCGACGGGCAGGCCGTTGACCGCCGTCACCACGTCGCCGGGCGCGAGCTCGACGCTCTTCCA
The DNA here is from genome assembly GCA_903893335.1 of uncultured delta proteobacterium. GTDB lineage: Bacteria > Myxococcota_A > Polyangia > Polyangiales > Polyangiaceae > CAITLX01. The sequence continues at coordinate 5,135 of CAITLX010000116.1, forward strand.
CTCGGGCGTGTCGCCCGGGAGCGACACGACGCGCCAGCCGTGGAACTTGTTGCCCGCGACGGTCGGCTCGACCTCGACGCGCGCGAGGAACGCGCCCAGCCCCGACGACAGCGTCGCGAGCAGGTCGCTGCGGCGCAGGTGGCCCGGCGGCAGCGGCGCGGGGGCGGCAGCGACCGGAGCCGCAGGCTGCGGAGCCGCCGCGGGGACGTTCGGCGAGGAGCCGCACGCCGCGACGAGCGCAGCGCACGCGAGGACGGGAGAGAGGCGGAGCACCGACCGACTATGCGCCGGCGGGCTCGCTGCGGCCAAATTGCGGGCAGGCGTCGAGCGCGGCCTCGGCAGCCGCGAGCACCTCGTCGATCGACCGGGTGGCGTCGAGGTGCACGACGTGGTCGCCGACGACGAGCTGCTCGGCGCGGGCGTAGGCCTCGACGAGGCGCACCTGCAGCGCCTCGTCCTCGTAGAGCTCGGCGGCGCGCGCGCGCTCGCGCCGGCGCCTGGACGCGACCTCGGCGGGCACGTCGAGCACGAGCGTGAGGTCGGGGCGGCGCGCGTGGGCGTTCAGGGTGCGGATCCAGGCCACCGAACTCGCGGCCCCAGCCGGGTCGTCGAGGCCCGCGACCGCGCTCTGGTAGGCGAGGCTCGACAGGTCGTAGCGGTCGGAGATGACCGTCACGCCGTCGCGCAGCGCGGGCATGATCTCGGACTCGAGGTGATCGAGCCGGTCGGCCGCGAACAGCAGCGCCATCGTCTTCCACCCCGGCGCCGCGGAGCCGAGCTCGGTGTGCACGACGAAGCGGTGCGAGAGCGCCTGGCGCACCAGCGCCCCGACCGGCCCGGAGCTGGGCTCGTTCGTCTGGAACACGGCCATGCGCCGCGCGCGGCATCGCTCGGTGAGCCGCGCGGCGAGCGTCGTCGTCCCCGCGCCGTCCACCCCTTCGATCACGATCAAACGTCCGGACATGGCTCGACCTCGCCTGCCCGCCTCGCGACATCGCCGGCGGCGCTCAGGCTCCACTCCTAGCCGAAGGCTGGTGCAGATTCTGGGGAAAGAGCAGGCCGACCGCGAAGGCGACGACGGCCACGACCGCGACGCCGACGAAGACGTGCCCCAGCGCGCCCCCGAGCGCCGCGCCGAGCGACGCGAAGACCTCGCGCGAGAGCGACGCGCCGTGATCGGGGCCGAGCAGCGCGCTGGCCGCCTCGGCGCTCGCGCCCCCTGCCCCACCGAGCGCGCCCGCGATCGCCTGGCCGAACACCCCCACGCCGAGCATGCCCCCGACGCTGCGCGCGAAGAGCGTGCTCGCGGTCGCGACGCCGCGCTGATGCCACTCGACGCTCGTCTGCACGCCGATGAGCAGCGCCGTGTTGGCGAACCCGAGCCCGAGGCCGAACGCGCCGGTGAGCCAGCGCACGCGCGCGAGGTCGGCGCCCGGGTGGAGCGTCAGCGCGAGCGCGACCGCGGCGACCGCGGTGATGGCGAACCCGACGCGGATGAGCGGGCGGAACCCTACGCGCGGCAGCGCGGCGCCCGCGATCGCGCTCGCGATGGGCCAGCCGATGACCATCGGCGCGATCGTCGCGCCTGCCTCGGTCGGCGTGCCGCCGGCGAGCCCCTGCACGAACAGCGGCACGAACGTGACGAGCGACATCATCGAGGCGCCGACGAGCGTGCCGGCGACCGACGCGACGGCGATCGAGCGGCGCTGGAAGAGCTCGACCGGGAGGATGGGCTCGGCCGCTCCGCGCTCGACGCGCACGAACGCCGCGAGCGCGAGCAGGGCGACCGGCCAGGCGAGCACGCCGCGCCCTCCCCGCGCGGCGAGCAGCACCGCGCCGATGCCGAGGGTGAGCAGCAGCGCGCCCGCCCAGTCGAGCCGGTGCGCCTTTCGCTCGACCTTCTCGTGCAGCACGGTCGCGACGAGCAGCATGGCCGCGAGCCCGAACGGCAGGTTGACGTAGAAGATCCATCGCCAGCCGAGGCTGCGCACGATGACGCCGCCGGCGAGCGGGCCGACGAGACCGGCCACGCCCCACACCGCGCCGAAGGCCCCCTGCACCCGCGCGCGCTCGGCGAGGTCGAACAGATCGCCGATGACCGTCATGGCGACGGGCTGGATGGCGCCGGCGCCGACGCCTTGCAGCGCGCGGAACGCGATGAGCGCGACCATCCCGGTCGCCTGCCCGGCGAGCACCGAGCCGACGAGGAAGAGCGCGAGGCCCACGAGCAGCACGGGCTTGCGCCCGTAGAGGTCGGCGAGCTTGCCGTGGATGGGCGCCGTGACGGTGGCCGCCAGCAGGTACGAGGTGAAGACCCAGCCGTACAGCTCGAGGCCGTGCAGCTCGGCGACGACGCTCGGCATCGCCGTGGTGACGACGGTCGTCTCGACCGCCGCGAGGAAGAGCGACAGCATGAGCGCGACCACCGTGAGCGGGCGGTGCGTGCGCGAGGCGCTCATGTCGCCCTCGCTCCCGTGGCGGGCATCTCGCCGAAGCCCCGTCGGCGCATCATGTCGCCGAGGCGGCCAGCACCTTCTCGAGCAGGCGCTGCAGCGTGACGCGCTCGGCCGGCCGCAGGCCCGACATGACCTGCTCCATCGACGCGCTGACCTCGGGGCGCATCCGCCCGTAGCGACGCTTGCCCTTCGCCGTGGCCTCGACGATGAGCCGGCGCCGGTCGGTGGCGTCGCGCCGCCGCTGCACGTCGCCCGAGCGCTCGAGCTCGTCGAGCAGGCGCGAGACGCCCGCGGGGTGCTGCGCGGTCGCGTCGGCGAGATCGCGCTGCGTCGTCGGGCCCCCCTTGGTGAGCTGACCGAGCACGCGGTAGACGTGCATCGACTCGCCGGCCTGCTCGAGCCCGCGCGCCGCGACGCGCCAGAGCAGCGTGCGCGTGCGCGCGACCAGCAGCCCCAGCTCGACGGGGATCCCAGGCGTGGGGGGGCGCATCGCGAGGGCGAAGGTAGCGCGCGTTCCCTTGCGAAAGCAACCGTTGCGTCCGCAAGCACTCGGCGCTAGCTTCCGCCCGACCCCGATGCCTTTCCCCTCGCGGCACCTGGCCCTCTCCTCGCTCGCGGCGCTCGCGCTCGCGGCCTCCGCGTGCGGCAAGGGCGCCGCGCCGGCGGCGCGCACCCGCCCCCCGCCGCTCGTCACCACGGCCAAGGTCGAGGTGCGCGACGTGCCCGTCCTGGTGCGCGCGCCGGTCGATCTGCACCCCATCGCCTCGGCCGACGTCGGCTCGAAGACGCTCGGGTGGCTCGACGCGGTGCTCGTCGACCGCGGCGACAAGGTCCACAAGGGGCAGGTGCTCGCGCTGGTGCGCCCGAGCGATCTGCCCGACCAGCTCGCCGCCGCGCGCGGCACGCTCGCGCAGGCCGAGGCCTCGCTCGCCCTCGCGCGCACCAACGCCGAGCGCGCCGAGCGCCTCTCGCCGAGCGGCGTCGTCTCCGAGCAGGAGCTCGCGCAGGCCCGCGCCGCGCTCGCGCAGACCGAGGCCGCCGCGAGCGCCGTGCGGTCGCAGGTCGCAGGCCTCGGCGTGCGCCTCGGCGAGACGCGCATCGAGTCCCCCCTCGCCGGCGTCGTCGCGACTCGCCGGCTCGACCCCGGCGCGCTCGTCGGCCCCCCCGGCGGCGGCGCGATCGTCACGGTGGTGCGCACCGACGTGCTGCGCGCCTTCGTCGCGGTCACCGAGCGCGACGCGGGCGCCGTGGCCGTCGGGCAGCCCGCGCGCGTCGAGCTCGACGCCTTCCCCGGCCGCACCTTCGAGGGGCGCGTGCGCCGCATCGCACCCTCGTTCGACACCGCGACGCGCACGCTCGACGCCGAGGTCGAGCTCGACAACGCGGCGCTCGAGCTTCGGCCCGGCATGTACGGCCGCGCCAGCATCGAGACGCCGCGCCACCCGCGCATGCCCGTCATCCCCGTCGCCGCCTTGCAGATCCGCGGCGGCGAGCGCTACGTCTTCGTCGTCGACGGCGACCGCGCCCGGCGCCGCCGCATCGCCACCGGCGTCGA
>CAITLX010000117.1 GCA_903893335.1 uncultured delta proteobacterium
GTGTATGCCCTCGCGCGGCTCGAGGGGGACGCGAGCGCGCGACGCCACGCCGCGCGCGTGCTCGAGGGGCTCGATCCCGACGCGCTGCGCGAGCAGCTCGTGACGCGCGGGTTCGGCGCGCTCGCCGAGCGGATGGCGCAGCCCGAGCGTGGCGTGCCTGCCGCCGCGCGCGTCGAGTCGCGCGGTCGCGCGTGGGCCATCGATGCCGCGACGGCCGAGCGGCTGCGCGCGGGGTAGACCGCCGCCGTGGTCGTCGATCTCGTGCGCGGCGAGCTTCTCGTGCCCGGTCGGCCGGCTGCCTCGCTCGCGCGCCGCCGCGTGCTCGGGCCGCTGCTGGTGGCGATCGGGCGCGCCCCTGCGGCCGGCGTATCGGTCGACGCGCTGGCGTCGAGCGTCTGGTCGCGCAGCGCGACGGCCTCGACGCGCACGGCGATCAAGGTGGCCGTCTCGCGGCTGCGCACGCTGCTCGGCCCGCTCTCGACGGCGCTGTCGGCCCAGCGCGTCGAGGGCGCGACGGGGTACCGCTGGGACGCCTCGCGGGCGGCGCTGCTGGTCGTCGAGGGCGTGCGCCCGGCGAGCTGAGGCCCCCGCGGAGCGGCGCGGACGCTCGCCCCCGAGAATGTAACCAAGGTATAACCGTGCTGATCGGCACAATCGCAGGCGTCATCGCCGCGGTCTGCGCGCACGGAGACTGCGCGTCGAACGCGCGGGGTGACGTCTGTCACCCCGTAGCGACGCGAGAAGTCCATGCCGCCCGTAGCGCCCCCCACGTCGATCCTCCTCTCGTCGCTCCACCGCGCGCTCCGCTGGTCGCTCGCCGCGGCCCTGGCCGCAGCGGTGGCGGGGTGCGCCACCGGCGTCTCGGACGAGGACCCGTCCGCAGGCGCGCTCGACGCGGGCGAATCGGAGGGCGCGTCCCTCGACGCGCGCGAGGGGTCGAGCGGCGACGCCTCGGCGCTCGACGCGTCGGAGGCGAGCGACGTGGACGCGAGCGAGGCCACGAGCGACGCCGCCCTCGACGGCGACGCGACGGACCCGGCGGAGGCCGGCGACGCTGGCGAGGCCGGGCCCGGTTGCGCGACGGCGCTCGACTGCCCCGGCGGCGACGACACCGAGTGCCGATGGCGCACGTGCGTGGGCGGCGGGTGCGCCTGGGCGAACCAGCCGCAGGGGACGGTGCTCGCGGCGCAAGTGATCGGCGATTGCGCGCGGCGCGAGTGCGGCACCGACGGCGCCATCGTCTCGGTCGGCGACCCCACCGACGCGCTCGACGACGACAACGATTGCACCCTCGACGGCTGCTTCCAGGGCAGCCCGGTCAACCCGCCCCAGCCCTCCGGCACGGCCTGCCTTCAGGGGGCTGGGCGGCGCTGCGACGGCCTCGGGGCTTGCGTCGAGTGCCTCGACTCGACCGACTGCGCCAGCGGCGTGTGCGTGGCGCACACCTGCGTGCCCGGCTCCTGCGCCGACCAGGTGCAGAACGGCGCCGAGACGGCGCTCGACTGCGGCGGTCCGGCGTGTCCCCCCTGCGGCGACGGGGCCGGCTGCCAGAGCGATGCCGACTGCGCGAGCAAGGTGTGCACCTCGGGCCTCTGCGCGACGCCGACCTGCGGCGACGGCAAGCGCAACGGCGCGGAGACGGACGTCGACTGCGGCGCCACGTGCCCCGCCTGCGCGACCGGGGGCGGGTGCAAGGTCGACGCGGACTGCAAGGGGGGGCGCTGCTCGGGCTCGGTGTGCCTCGCGACCTGCACCGACGGCCTGCGCAACGGCGCCGAGACGGCCATCGACTGCGGCGGAACGACCTGCCCCGCCTGCGGCGCCGGCGCGGGCTGCGTCGACGATGGCGACTGCACCTCGGGGCGGTGCGTCGGCGGCAAGTGCGCCGGATCGGTGTGCGGCGATGGCGTGGTCGTCAAGGGGGAGTCCTGCGACGACGGCAACCACCTCTCGGGCGACGGCTGCAGCCTCGCGTGCGCCCTCGAGAGCGGCTGGGCGTGCGTGGAGACGCTGGGCTGCGCGACGGTGTGCGGCGACGCGGTCGTCGCGGGGCAAGAAGCGTGCGACGACGGCAACACGAGCAACGCGGACGCGTGCCTGACGACCTGCGCGGTCGCCCGGTGCGGCGATGGCATCGTGCACGTCGGGGTCGAGGCCTGCGACGACGGCAACGGCGCGAGCGGCGACGGCTGCGATCCGAACTGCACGCAGAGTGGGTGCGGCAACGGCAGCGTCGGGCCGGGCGAGGCCTGCGACGACGGCAACGCCGTGAGCGGCGACGGCTGCGACGGGAACTGCACCGCCACGGCCTGCGGCAACGCGATACAGACGGCGGGCGAGGCGTGCGACGACGGCAACGGCGCGAGCGGCGACGGCTGCGACGCGAACTGCACGGCGACCGCCTGCGGCAACGGTGTGGTGACGCCCGGCGAGGCGTGCGACGACGGCAACGCAATCAGCGACGACGGGTGCGACGCCAACTGCACCGCGACCGGCTGCGGCAACGGCGTGGTGACCGCGGGCGAGGCGTGCGACGACGGCAACGGCGCGAGCGGCGACGGCTGCGACGCCAACTGCACCGCGACCGGTTGCGGCAACGGCGTGCTGACCGCAGGCGAGACCTGCGACGACGGCAACGCGGTCAGCGGCGACGGCTGCGACGTCACCTGTCGCCCCACCGGTTGTGGCAGCGGCGTGGTGACGGCGGGCGAGGCGTGCGACGACGGCAACGGCGCGAGCGGCGACGGCTGCGACGCCAACTGCACCGCGACCGGTTGCGGCA
>CAITLX010000118.1 GCA_903893335.1 uncultured delta proteobacterium
AGGCCGTTGCGGCCCATGGGCGCAGTAAAAGGCATTTCGATGACGACCGACGCGAAGCCTCTTGTGCTGGTGGCCGACGACGAGCCCGGGATGCTCGCCCTCGTGTCGCGCCATCTCACTCGGCTGGGCTACCGGGTTCTCGAGGCGAGCGACGGCGACCAGACGCTGGCGCTCGCGCGCGCCGAGCTGCCCGACCTGGTCGTGCTCGACGTCATGATGCCCGGGCCGGGCGGGTGGGAGGTCTGCAAGAAGATCCGCGAGGACGTCTCGCTGGCGCACACCGCCGTCGTCATCGTCACCGGCATCGGCGAGACGCTCAACGACATGACGTCCCCCCTCTACGGCGCCGACGAGTTCCTCGACAAGCCGTTCGAGCTCGCCGCCCTCGACGCGAAGATCGCCAGCGCGCTCGCCAAGCGCGGTCGCCTCGGCGCCGGCTTGCCCGGCCTCGCGCGCACCGCCCCGAGGCGCGCCAAGCCGGCCCCGAAGAAGCCGGCGAAGGTCGTCGTCGCGAAGAAGAAGTCGGCCAAGCCCGCCGTCGCCAAGAAGAAGCCGACCAAGCTCGCCGCCGTGAAGAAGAAGCCGGCCAAGCTCGCCGTCGCCAAGAAGAAGCCGGCCAAGCCCGCCATCGCGAAGAAGAAGCCGGCCGCTCGCAAGCCCGCCCCGAAGGCGACCAAGCCCACGGGCGCACGCAAGCGAGGTCGCTGAGCGCGTGCACGTCCAGTTCCTCGGCGCGGCGCAGACCGTCACCGGGTCGATGCACCTGGTGGAGGTCGCGGGGACGCGCCTCCTGCTCGACTGCGGGCTGTTCCAGGGGCGTCGGCAGGAGTCGATCGAGCGCAACCGCACGCTGCCGATCGACGCGCGCAGCATCGATCACGTCGTGCTCAGCCACGCCCACATCGATCACTCGGGGGCGCTGCCGACGCTGCTGCGCCACGGCTTCACGGGGCGCATCTTCACCACCCCGGCCACGGCCGATCTCGCCGACGCGATGCTCCGCGACGCGGCGTCGATCCAGCGCTCGGACGCCGACTACCTGAACCGCCGCCGCGTGCGCATGCGCACGCACGAGCCCGAGTTCGCGCCGCTCTACGAGATGGAAGACGCCATCGCGGCGATCGAGCGCCTCACGCCGCTCGAGTACCACGCGCCGCGCGACATCGCGCCCGGCGTGCGCCTCACCTTCTTCGACGCGGGGCACGTGCTCGGCAGCGCCATCGTCGCGCTCGACCTCGAGGAGGCGGGCGTGCGCAAGCGCCTCGTGTTCAGCGGCGACCTCGGCCGCCCCAACGCGCCCATCCTGCGCGACCCCGAGACGCTCGACGGCGCCGACGTGCTGCTGGTCGAGAGCACCTACGGCGATCGCCTCCACGAGCCCTACACCGAGATGGACGACCGCCTCGCGGCGATCATCACCCGCACCTTCTCACGCGGCGGCAAGGTGCTCGTCCCGAGCTTCGCGCTCGAGCGCGCGCAGGAGGTGCTGCACTCGCTCACGCGCTTGCAGCTCGCGGGCAAGCTCGGGCCCATCCCGATCTACGTCGACAGCCCGCTGACCGTGCGCCTCACCCAGGTCTTCGAGCGCCACACCGAGTGCTTCGACAGCGAGACGCTCGCCCTGATGAAGTCCGGGCGCAGCCCCTTCGACCCGCAGAACGTGCGGTACGTCTCGGACGTCGAGGAGAGCAAGGCCATCGACGCGTCCGACGAGCCCTGCGTCATCGTGAGCGCGAGCGGCATGTGCGAGGCCGGCCGCATCGTCCACCACCTGCGCGCGTCGCTCGACGACCCGCGCAGCACCGTGGTCATCGTCGGCTTCATGGCGCAGCACACGCTCGGCAGGCGGCTGGTCGAGCGCCGCGACCACGTGCGCATCTTCGGCGTCGAGCACGAGCGGCGCATCGGGGTCGAGCTGCTCGCAGGCTTCAGCGCGCACGCCGATCAGGCCGATCTTCGCGGGTGGGTCTCGACGATGCGCGCGCGCGGCCACTCGCCGCGCATCGCGCTGGTGCACGGCGAGCCGGCCGCGCAGCGCGTGCTGTGCGACCTGCTCGTCGCCGACGGCGCGATCTCGGTCACCATCCCCGCGCCGGGCGACGTGCTGACGATCTGATCCCCGCCGCCGGGCGACGTGATGACGATCTGATCCCCGCCGCCGGGCGACGTGCTGACGATCGGACCCGCGCGCCGGGCACGGCCACCGGCCGCCCCGCACGGCCGAACGCGTTACTTCTTGGGGTTCGCCGTGAGC
>CAITLX010000119.1 GCA_903893335.1 uncultured delta proteobacterium
CGCGGGGGTGCAGGGGGGCAGCCCCGCGTCGGCGTCGGCGCCACCGTCGCCCGCGGCGTCGAGCGATCCATCGGGGGTCGCCGCGTCGTCCGCTCCCGCGTCTGCCGAGTCTGCGTCGGCAGCGTCCGCGCCCACATCTGCCGAGTCTGCGTCGGCAGCGTCCGCTCCCACATCTGCCGAATCCGCGTCGCCAGCGTCCGCCCCGGCATCGAGCAAGGCGCCGTCGGGCGCGTCGCTCGCGTCGGCGTCGGTCGAACCGGTGCCATCGCTCGCCTGATCCTGCGCCGCGTCGGTCGTGCTGGCGTCGAGCGTCGCGTCTGCCTCCGACGAGACGTCGAGCGCGGCGTCGGCGACCACGTCGCTCGCGGCGTCGACGTCACCGGCGCCCTCATCCGCTCCGAGCCCGTCGCCCACTGCGCAGCCTGCCGTCGTGGCGGCCAGCCAGAGCAGCCACACCCGCGCGACGCGCGCCCCTCGTCTCCGCTCGCCGTTGGTCACGATCTCGTCCCTCGTCGTCACGCGCCGCCGCAGATGAACACCTGGTGTCCAGCCACGTCGTCGACGGCGATGCATCGCCGCGCGTCGGCCGCGCCGCAACGGGCGCCGTCGCGCTGGTCGGTGCACAGGTCGAGGCAGACGCAGAACTGCCCGCTCACGAGCTTGGCCGCCTCGCCCGCGAGGCAGAGGCTCGCGTCGCACGCGCACGCAGGCAGCGGCCCTCCGCACACGACCGCGCCCCACACGTCGTAGTTCGGCAGGCAGGCCTGGATGACGGTGACGTCGATCGGTGACTCGCGAAAATCACCCGCCTGGGCGGGAGGGCACGGTTCGGTGCGATCGACCGCCGCCTGCGTCCCGGGTGTCGGCTCGAAGCCCGGCGCGCCCGCGTCGGCCCCGCCTGCACCGGCCACTCCGCCGCTGCCGCCACTGCCACCACTCCCACCGCCTGCGCCCGCGGCGCCGCCGCTTCCGACGTCGGAGCCGGCGTCGACGCCGCGCGCACCCGCGCCGCCGTCGGTCGCCGAGCAGGCCGCGAGCGCCAGCAGGGCGAGCGTCGCCGCTGCGGTGCCGTATCGAGCCGAGCTTCGCGTCATCGTCGCCTCGTCAGTGCACGTGGGTGGGGCAGCCGAACAGGATCTTCACCGCAGGCCCGGTGTCGGCGCTGATGACCGCGCAGGTGCCCGGGCACATGAGGATGCGCTTGGGGGCGTTGGGGTCGTCGTAGCGCCAGCCCGTGCCGGTGCACGCGGCGTCGTACTCGAGGTCGTCGACGGTGCCGTCGCCGTGCGTGTAGCGCACGTTGACGCGGTTGCGATCGAACGTCCCGCTCGGGTCGTCGGGGATCTGGTAGTCGCACGACGCGGCCTGCCCCTTGATGGTCGCGAGCGCGTCGGCGAGGCTCGCGGCGAGCGCCGCGGGGTCGGCCGCCTTGGTCAGGTCGAAGTGGCAGTAGTTGGGCCCGCCCGGCTGGCAGCCCGCCTTGCCGGTGCCGCCGGCCGCGGCTGCCTGCGACATGCCGACGTTGAAGCTCGACGCGCCGGGGATGCCGACGACGAACGTGCGCGTCCCCTCGCCGAACGCCTGCGTGACGGCCGCCGTGACGGTGGCCGCGCTCCCGCCGCAGTTGGGGTTGCCGTCGGTGACGAGCACCACGAAGCGCGCGGCTTCGGCCGGGATCGACGTGCCGGACGCCGACTTCAGGTAGGCGTACGCCCCCGCGAGCGCCCCGGCGGTCGGAGTCTGCAGCACGGGGCTGTTGTCCCCGAGCACCGGCGGCAGCGCGCCGACGAGCGCGCCCTGGTGCGCGCCGTCGTTCAGCGCGATGGGGACCTGCGGCGACGCAGGCGTCACGCACGAACCGGTCACGAGATCGCTCGGGTAGTAGGCGAGCGCCGTGTACGCGTCGGTCGGCAGCAGCGGGATGGCGCCCTCGAGCGCGGTCGCGAGCACGCCCCAGCGCGACTTGGCGGGGTCGGCCGCGCAGGTGATGCTCGAGAGCACGTTGGGCGCGAGGCACATGCTCCACGAGTAATCGAGCAGCAGCAGCAGCGCCGCGGGCACGGGCTGCCCCTCGGAGCCGATCTCCTGGCACGCCGCGTCGGGGTCGTAGGTGCTCGAGTCCGAGCCACCGGCGTCGAGCACGAGGCCACCGCTCCCTCCCGCGCCGCCCACCCCGCCCCCGCCGACTCCACCCCCGCCGCGCGAGGAGCTCGACCCCCCGTTGGCGCTGCAGCCCGCGACGAGCATCAGAGCGAGCGACGAGGACACGACGGACGCGAGGATGGGACGCATGGGGCTCTCCTGGGGGGAAGCGCGGAGCGTCGTCTCCTCCACGGTTACGATCCGGTTATTTTTCGGCCGACCTCGACCGGAGCGGCCCGAGGAGCCCTCACCGCCGCCGCCGCGCCCGCACCCGCCGCGCGATCCAGAGGGCGACCAGTCCCGCCGCGAGCGCGAGCCCGAACCACCCGAGCTCGCGCAGCGCGTGCGCGACGGCGTCGAGGTTGTCGCCGAGCACCCAGCCGAGCCCCAGCTCGAGCGCGGCGCGCAGCGTGAAGCCGACGGCGCTCCACCCGAAGAAGCGTCGCCAGGGCATGCGCGACGCCCCCGCGAGCGCGGGCACGACGTTCTTCAGCCCCGCGACGAAGGACGCGAGCAGCACCGTGCGCGCCCCCTCGGTGGCGAAGTGCTGCTCGAGCGAGGCGAGGTCCGCCGCCGGGACGCCGAGGCGCAGCCCCCAGCGCTCGACGACGCCGACGCCCAGGCGCCGGCCGACGAGGTACGAGGCGTTGACCCCGACGACGACACCGGCGAGCACCACGCCGAGCGACGTGTCGAGCCGCAACAGGCCGCGCGCAGCGACGACGCCGGCGGCGGTGACGATGACATCGCCGGGGACCGCGAGCCCCACCACGAAGGCGTGCTCGGCCGCCGCCGTGACGAACAGCAGCGGGTAGCCGTACGCCGACACCGCCGACAGCCAGCGCTCGAGCACGCCGAGCCCGCTCACGAGCGACCCCGGCGGGTGCAGGGGCGAGCGGCGGGGCGCATCGCCACCACGATAGCGCGGCGCCCGCCGCGCGCTCAGGGGGCCGGCGTCGCGCCGTCGCGGAGGGTCGCGGCGAACCAGCCTCCGGTGAGCACCTCGAGCGTGGCCTCGGCCTCCAGCGCGCGAAGCTCGGCCGCGAGGTGCGCGGGCGGGGCCACGCCGGCGTCGCTGGCGGCGAGCGTCGCGCGCTGCCACTCGAAGAGCGCCTCGAGCACCCGCGCCGCGAGCTTCGCTCGCGCCTCGACGCGGGCGAGGCGCAGGTGCTCGAGCGAGACCTCCTCGTCGGCGAACAGCGCGCGATCGAGGCGCCAGGTCAGGCGCGCCTCGAGCCACTGCGTGACCGTCCCGGTCGCGGTGTAGCGGTAGGGGTCGGCCTCGGTCGGAGCGAGGTGCAGCGCGTCGTCGGCGGTGCGCATCACGCGCAGGCGCACGTCGGGGAGCGACGCGGCGGCGCGCGCGCGCGTGGCCATGCCGTCGATGCGCGCGTCGTCTTCCCCCACGCCCGCGACAG
>CAITLX010000120.1 GCA_903893335.1 uncultured delta proteobacterium
CCGAGGGGGACGTGAAGTGCACCTACGGCACCGGCGCCTTCCTCCTGATGAACACCGGCTCGCGCCCCGTGCCGAGCCGCTTCGGCCTGCTCACGACGGTCGGCTGGCAGGTAGGCCGCGACGTCGTCTACGCGCTCGAGGGCAGCGCGTTCGTCGCGGGCGCGGCGGTGCAGTGGCTGCGCGACGGCCTCGGCCTGGTGAAGAAGGCCTCGGAGATCGAGGCGCTCGCGAGCCAGGTGGCCTCGAGCGACGGGGTGAAGTTCGTGCCCGCGCTCGCGGGGCTCGGCGCGCCCTACTGGGACGCAAGCGCGCGCGGCCTCATCACGGGGCTGACGCGCGGCACGACCTCGGCGCACCTCGCGCGCGCGGCGCTCGAGGGCATCGCGCTCGAGGTCGACGACCTGGTGCGCGCCATGGCCGACGACCTCGGCCGCCCGGTCGCGCGCATGCGCGTCGACGGCGGCGCCTCGGCCAACGACCTGCTCATGCAGCTGCAGGCGGACCTCTCGGACGTGACCGTCGAGCGCCCCGAGGAGCTCGAGTCGACCGCGCGCGGCGCCGCGATGCTCGCGGGCGTCGGCGCAGGGCTCGTCGATCTCGCGCGCGCCGGGGGAATGGCTCGCGCGGGGCGCACGTTCCGACCGAGCATGGCGGCCGACGCGCGCGCTCGCGAGCGAGCCGCGTGGGCCGACGCCGTCAGGCGTGCGCGGTCGTCGCCGTGACGGCGGCGGGCGCGGGTGGCGCTCGCCGCGCGCGGCGTCGTAGAGTGGAGACATGGTCGTGAGCTTGCGTACGACGGACAGCGCGGAGGATCTGGCGAGGGCCACCGCGGACGACGCGGCGGACGGCCGTCCGCTCGCCTGCGACGACGCCGACCGAGGCGAATCGGGCGACGACGACGGCACCCCGTCGGCGCCGCTGCGCGAGGTCCCGATCGACTGGGAGGCCCTCGAGGACGCGTTCGAGAACAACGCCCCCGAGGTGCACAGCTACCTGCACCTGACCACGGCCGAGGTCCTGCGCATCGTCGACGGCGTCGCCGACCCGCAGATGCACGCGCGCATCGCCGCCGACCCCGCCTACCTGCGCGTCGACCCCGTCAGCTCGCGCGAGCAGTACCGGTGGATGGAGCGCTACATCCCCATGATCGAGGAGCCCGAGCTTCGCGGAAAGCTCGCCGCCTCGATCGACGGCAAGGGGGCGTTTCGCCGCTTCAAGGACGTGCTCATGGCGCACGGCCCCGAGCGCGAGCGCTGGTTCACGTTCCGCAGCGAGCGGCTGCGCATCTTCATGGAGGCCTGGCTCGAGGCCCACGCGCTCGCCGCCGTCGCGCGGCCGCTCTTCGCGCCGGAGCTCCCCACGGTGCCGACGTCGCGCCCCTCGGACCCGACGAGCGGCGACGGTCGCGACGGGCGCCGCGCGCGCAGCGCCGAGGCCGCGCGCAAGCTCGTGCGCGACGCCGCCGAGGCGCTGACCGCGCGCGACGTCGAGACGCTGGCCGCGTTCGCCGAGTTCCTGCGCGCTCGGCGCGCCGCGCGGCAGTTCGCCCACCACGCCGAGGCCCGCGAGTACGCCGCGCACGACGAGGCCGGCGAGGCCCCGCGCGAGCCGCGCTCGACCCCGACGCCCGACGCGGACCCCGACGCCGAGCATGCGTGAGCTCGCGCGCGTAGGCGCAGGGCTGCTCGTGCTCGCGCTCGCGTCGGCCGCGTCGGCCGAGGGTGTCGCGCTCGACCGCACGGTCGCCCGCTTCGACGCCCCCGAGCTTGGGGGCGCGCTGCACCCCGAGCTCGTCCACGAGCGCGAGCTCGCCTTCGAGGCGCGCCTCGAGGCGCTCGCCGAGCGCGATCGCGCGCCCCGCGACGCGGCGTACGCGCCGCGACACGTCCAGGCCGCCCTCGAGCGCCACGTCGCCGAGGAGCTGCTCGCGCACCTGCCGATCGCGCCCGAGCCGTCGTTCGCCGAGGTCGCGCGCCGCGCCGAGAGCGCGCGCGAGGTGCTCGAGCAGCGCGTCGGCGGGCACGAGCGCCTGCTCGCGGCTGCGGCCGCCGAGGGCATCGCGTCCGACGAGCTCGACGCCATCCTGCGGCGCCAGGCGCGCGCGAGCCTGTACCTCGATCGCATGGTGACCCCCGTGCTGACGCCGAGCGACGCCGAGCTGCGCGAGGCCTGGCGCACGGGCGCGACGCCGTTCGCGCGCGAGCCGTTCGACGCCGCGCTCCCGGCGCTGCGGCGCTGGCACGTGGCCGACCGGCTCGCGAGCGCGCTCACCGCCTTCTTCCAGAACGCACGCGCGCGCGTGCACCTCGTCGTCTCGCCG
>CAITLX010000121.1 GCA_903893335.1 uncultured delta proteobacterium
CTGACGCCGTTCGGGCGCGCCACCAGCTCGGTGTGCCCCGACACGCAGGCCGCCGCCGACATCACCATGGCCGTCATCGACGAGTGGCGCGACCGCATGAAGCTGCAGGTCATCAACCTGCCGTTCTGCTTCATGCCCGGCTACGAGGAGTTCCTCGCGGGCGATCTCCTCAAGCTCGAGCGCCACATGATCTTCGTCAACAACGACGAGGTGAACCTCTTCGAGTACCTGCGCGAGCGGCGCACGAAGAAGGAGGTGTGCAAGAGCTGCCCGCACCAGATCTACTGCGGCGGCTTCTACGAGCTCGACGACGTGCCCGAGCCCACCTGGCTCATCAAGCCCGAAGACCTCGTGCGCCAGACGCCGGCCGAGATTCTCTGAGGGGAGGGGGCCCGCGAGCGGGCGGGCGCAGAACTTGGCCCGAGCGCGCGCTCCCGGGCCAATCTGGGTGGAAGCCATGAGCCCGAAGAGTCTCGAGGAGCGACTCGTCGCACTGGTGGACGAGTGGCACTCCGAGACCTCCGCCGCCGCACTGCTGGCGCTCGGGGAGCCGGGGCTCCGTCGTGTGCTCGACGCGAAGGAGGGCAAGGGCACCCTCCAGCGCCCCGGCGCGGACGCGCGCGACTACGAGGACGCCCTGCACCAGGTCATCCTCGCGCTGGGCAAGCACGCTCTCGGCGCCGTGCTCGACGAGATGCGACGGCGCGGTTGGAGCGACGAGCGGATGGTCCTCTCGGGACTCGGAGGCGTGGCCGACCCGCGCATCGTCGAGATGCTCGCCACGCTGTACGCGAGCAAGGTCCCGCTCGACCGGCAGATGGCCGTCGCCCACCTGGGCGCGCAGCGCGACTCTCGCGCCACCGAAGTGCTCGTTCGTGCCCTTCGGGACCGCTCCGAGAGCGTCCGGCTCGCCGCGGTCAAGAGCCTGGGTGAGACGGGAGACGCGAGCGGCATCGAGGCGCTGACCGCCTTCGCGAAACGCGCTGCCGGCAAGCCCTGGATCGCCGCCGAGGCGAGGTCGGCGATTGCAAAGCTCCGTAAGTCGCGCCGCGCTCCGCGCGGGGATTGACGGCGCTCCCCCCTCTGATCACGGATCGACCACGACCCGCCGCTCGCGCCACGCGGTGCCGCCGCGGTTGTCGTGCACGACGACCCAGAGGTGCGCGAGGCCCGGCGCTCCCGGCGTCCAGACCGTGTCGAGGTCGTCGTTCCACCCCTTCTGCGCGTCGTTGACGAGCCGGAGGCTGTGCGAGACCGAGCCCGAGTCCACGTACCAGTCGAGCCAGAGCTGCTCGCCGAGCGGCGTGCCGTCGGGCGCAGCGGCGCCGGGGTCGGCCTCGGCGCTCGAGCGCGCGACCAGGGGCGTCAGCGTGTGATCGGCCGAAGGGACGTGCACGACCTCGCCGGTCATGGCCTTGCCGTCGACGAGGAGATCGCCGACCTCGGGGTTGGCGTTGGTGCGACCGTCGTACGCGTAGATGGCAGAGTAGCCCGGCACGAAGTCGTCGGCGCCGAGCGGCCTCCCGGCGTCGTCGAAGCAGCCGATGGGGAGCCCCGCCGCGCCCGCAGGCGCCGGGCCGAGGTGCCCCGCGCACGCCGCGAAGAAGACGTAGATGAGCCCGTACGGCGTCTGCCCCTCGAGCGTCGGGCGGCTCGTGATGATGTCGGACGGGACGTCGACCGAGAAGGTCGGCCCGCGCCCGATGAGCTTGGCCGTCGCCGGGTCGGGCGTGCCCGACGCGAGGCCCGACAGCGTCGCCGAAAGCTGCTGGAAGCAGCCGTAGTAGAGGTCGCCCGAGGGGTTCACGCAGCCGCCGAGCCAGGTGATCTCGACGGGGCGCGTGCGCGCGGCCGAGCCGTCGGCGAGCAGCATCGACATCCGCACCTTGGCGCCGGGCTTGGCGTAGGGCGCGCTCTTCTGCACGGCGAGCACGCGCAGCGACGAGATCTCGCTGGCCGGCGCGAACGTGTCGCCGCACGACGCCGCGAGCAGCGGCAGCGCGAGCGCCGCGAGCGCGGGGGCGAGCAGTCGAGCGACGCGGGCCATGGCTAGATCTCCCCCCGGATGCCGAGGCTCGGGATGATGGGCAGCCCCGACACCGTCGTCTGGCGCGTGAAGTTGTAGTTGTACGAGACGCCCTCGGCGTTGCTGTGGTTGTAGACGTTCTGCACGTCGAGGTAGGCGCGCAGCCGCCACTTCTCGAAGCGCCACTCCTTGTCGACGCGCAGGTCGAGCTGGTGGAAGAGCGCGAGGCGCTGCGAGAACTGCGTGCCGTCGATGGTGCCGTAGGCGCCCGCGTCGGCGTTGTAGATGCCGCCGATCGACGGCGTGTAGAGGCTGCCCGACACGAGGCGGAAGCGCGCGCCGAACTCCCAGCCGTGGCCGAGCTTGTAGCTGCCGAGCACCGTGAGGATGTGCGTCTGGTCGTACTGGTAGAGGCGCGTCGTGAGGTCGGGCGGGTCGCGCCGCACCGAGCGCGACAGGGTGTAGGCGAGCCAGCCGAAGAAGCGCGCATCGGGCTTGTACTTGAGCAGAAGCTCGCTGCCGACGACGTAGCCCGTGCCGTCGTTGCCGTAGTCGTAGCCGCCGCTGGCCGAAGGCGTGCGCGACACGAGGCGCTGGAGGTCCTTGTAGAAGCCCTCGACCGAGGCCTCGATGTGGCGCGTGAAGTCCTGCTCGACGCCGAGCGAGTAGTGGATGGCGCGGTTGGAGATGAGCCCCGGCGAGCCGAACACGGGGCTCGACTCCTGGAACGCGGGGGGCTGGTGGTAGAGCCCGACGCCCCCCTTGACCGTCGTGCGCGGGAAGTCGTGCGCAACGTCGTGGCGCGCGTTGACGCGCGGCGAGAGGTCCCAGCGCCCGATGTCGCGCGCGTAGTCGGCGCGCAGCCCGGGCACGATCTTCGTGCGCTCGCCCGGCGTCAGCTCGGCCTCGATGTAGCCGCCGGGGCGCCAGACGTGATCGCTCGTCGAGAGCAGGCGCGGCGGGCGCGCCGCGAAGGGGCCGGGGTTGGGCTCGCCCGGCTTGGGGGGCGGCGGCAGGCGCAGGTCGATGTCGTACGGCGCGAAGGCCAGGTCGACGCCGGAGTGGAGCGTCACGCCCGGCGCGAGGCGCGTCGAGAGCTCCGAGCGGTGCAGCATCACCGTGTTGGTGAGCTTGAAGTAGAGCGAGCCGATGCCGAAATCGAGCTTGTCGACGCCGTACGAGAGCACGCCGCGGTAGCGCACCGCGTCGCTGATCTCGTTGCGGTACAGGATCTGCGCGCGCCAGAAGCCGGTGTGCAGCCCGATGTTGCCGCCGAGCGTCGGGTCCTGCTCGGCTGGGTCCTTGATGAGGATGTCGAGGCGGTCGTCGGAGCCGAAGAAGCCGACGCGCAGGCTCGAGTGCGTGTTGGGCTTCGTCTCGGCGAACGCCTGCCAGTCGTAGTAGACCGGCGCGGTCGTGACGCCGGCGCCCGCCGAGGTCAGCACGGGCTTGAGCCAGACGTCGATCCAGCTTCGACGTGCGCCGACCATGAAGCTCCAGCTCGGCAGGCCGGGCACGGGGCCCTCGGCCATCAGGCGCGCGTCGATGAGATCGACCTGCGCGAGCGCGTGGTATTTCTTGTCAGGGTTGGCCGAGCGCACGCCGACGTCGACGATGCCGCCCATCAGGCGCCCGTACTGCGCGCTGAAGTTGCCGGGGTAGAAGTCGATCTTCTCGAGCATCTCGGTGGGCAAGACGCTCGAGAGCCCGCCGAAGTGGTAGACGAGCGGCACGTAGGTGCCGTCGATGAACGTCTGCGTGTCGTTCGGCGCCGAGCCGCGCACGATGAGCAGGCCGGCGATGCCCGGGGGGCGCGCGACGCCGGGGAGGTTTTGCAGCGACTTGAGGGCGTCGCCGTTGGTGCCCGGGATGCGCGCGATCTCGCGCTGCTCGAGCGTGCGACGCGTGACCTCGCGCGGCGGGCGCTGCCCCTGGATGGTGACCTCGAGCACGCCGGCGGGCGCGAGGCGGTAGACGACCTCGGTCTCGGCGCCGGCGGCGACCTCCTCGTCGGACTCGATCGTGGTGAAGCCCGGCGCGCTCGCCGTGACGTGGTAGCGCCCGGGGGCGAGGTCGCCCGCGTTCCACGCGCCGTCGGCCCCGGTGGTGACGCTCACCTCGCGTCGCGCGGCGTCGCGCAACCGCACGACGGCGCCCGCGAGCGCGATCTCGCCGTCCGAGGCGCGCAGCACGCCGCGCAGCCCCTGCGTCACCTTGGGCGGCGGTGCCTCCTCGGCGGTCGCGGGGCGGAGCGTGAAGCCGTAGCGGTAGAGGATGCGCGCGGGCACGGGCGCCTCGCCGCGGCGCGCGGGCTCGAAGCGGAAACGCGACGCGGCCTCGACGGCGGCCTCGTCGAAGCCGTGGCCCGCGGGGGTGACGACGACGGCGCGCGCGACGCGCCCCTCGCGATCGATGTCGAGCTGGAGCACGACGTCGGCGGTGAGGCCCGCCGAGACGGCCTCGGCGGGGTACGCCGCCTGCGCGAACTCGACCAGCTTCGGGGGGGTGACCGGCAGCGGCGCGGCCTCGGCCGGGCGAGGGGGCGTGACGATCGCGCCCGCTGCCCCCGAGGGCACGGCGCCGGACGTCGGGGCGTCGTCGTCGGCCGCGCGGGCGCCCGACGCGAGCGTGCCCACGCAGACGAGCGGGGCGAGGATGCGGGCGAGGCGGGGCGCGCGGAGCATCGGGGGCCGAACGACCGTGTGCGTAGCACATGCGCCGCCCCCCGGCGCTATGCTCCGGCTGCCTTGTCCACCCTCGTCCCCCTGCGCCGCGGGCCGCGCGCGCCCGCGCGCGATCTCCGCGCGTTCCTGCCGACCTGCCGCGAGGAGATGCGCGCGCGCGGCTGGGACGAGCTCGACGTGCTGCTCGTCACCGGCGACGCCTACGTCGATCATCCGTCGTTCGGAGCCGCCATCGTCGGCCGTAGGCTCGAGGCGGCCGGCTTTCGCGTCGGAATCCTCGCGCAGCCCGCGTGGACGTCGGGCGACGATTTCCAGCGCATGGGTCGCCCGCGCCTCTTCGTCGGCGTCACCGCGGGCAACCTCGACTCGATGCTGAACCGGCTCACCGCGCAGAAGAAGCTGCGCGCCGAGGACGCCTACTCGCCGGGCGGCGAGCCGGGCATGCGCCCCAACCGCGCGACGATCGTCTACGCCAACCTCTGCCGCCAGGCGCTGCCCGGCGTGCCCATCGTCATCGGCGGCATCGAGGCGTCGCTCCGGCGCATCGCGCACTGGGACCACTGGGAGGACAAGGTGCGGCGCTCGCTGCTGCTCGACAGCAAGGCCGACTTGCTC
>CAITLX010000122.1 GCA_903893335.1 uncultured delta proteobacterium
GGCACCGCGGCGCCGGCGGCCGGCATCCAGTTCTCGAACGTGTGCAGCGTCGTCAAGAAGGGCACCGCCACCGTCCCGGCCGCCGCGGTCGTCTCGTCGAACACGCTCGGCAACGCAGCGGCCGCGGCCGACCACGCCAAGTGGGGCAACGTCCTCGTCCAGGTGCAGGGCGTCACCGGCGTCGACATCCCCAACGACGGCGGCGCCCCCGACCCGGTCGGCGCCTACGGCATCATCAAGCTCGAGGGCACCGACCTCGAGATCCACGACAAGCTCTACTACCCCACCAAGGGGGCCCCGACGTTCGGCGAGGCCACGACCTGGTCGTCGGTCGTCGGGCTCTCGTACCTCGACTTCTGCACCTGGTCGCTGCAGCCGCGCGACAAGTGCACCGACTTCACCCCGCCGAGCCTCGACTGCCCGGGCGCCGACGCCGGCGCGACCGACGCGGGCTCCGCGGACGCCGCGACGGAGTGACGTCGCGCGGCGGGCTCAGGGGGCGCGCAGCCCCCCGGGCACCGTCATCGCGTACACGACGGCGAGCAGCGCGAGCACGAGCACGGTGGTGATGACGTACGTCGCCGGGCTCGTGGCCGCGCGGCTCCAGCCGTCGGCGTAGAAGCGCCCGCGCGAGCGCTTGCGGATGCGCGCTTGCACGCCCGCGAGCAGCTCGGGCGCCCTCTCGGCGTCCTGCCTCGTGGCGGTGCGAAGCAGGTCGCGAAGCGAGCGGTCGTCGTCGGCCGCGCGGTCGGAGGGGTCGGGCGTGTCGGTCATGCGATCTTCTCCCCGGTCGCGCGCTCGACCGCGTCGCGAAGCTGCGCGCGCGCGCGGTGGATGCGGCTCTTGACGGTCCCGTCGGGCAGACCCGTGATCTCGGCGATCTGCTCGTAGCTCAGGTCCTCGACGTCGCGCAGCAGGAGCACCTCGCGGAAGTCGGGCTCGAGGCCCGCGATCGCGCGCTGCACGATGGCCTCGATCTGCCGGCCGGAGAGCTCCTCGTCGGGGCGCGCGACGTGCGCGACCGACGAGCCCTTCGCGAGGTCGAGCGGCGCGTGCGCCTCCATCGCGTCGAGCTCGCCGTGCGCGCCGTCGTGGCGACGCGAGAGGTACTTCGTTCGGTTCTTGCAGAGGTTGACGGTGATGCGAAACACCCAGGTCGAGAGCTTCGAGTCGCCGCGAAACTGGTCGATGGCCTTGAAGACCTGCACGAAGACCTCCTGCGCCACGTCCTCGGCCTCGTCGCGACGGCCGAGCATGCGCAGCACGAGGCCGAACACGCGCGCCTCGTAGGCGCGCACCAGCTCGTTGAACGCGCGCTCGTCGCGCTGCCGGAGCCTCTCGACGAGCCGCTGTTCGTTCGCGTCGTCGAAGAGCGTCACGTCGCCTCGGTCGGAGGTTGGGCGGACGGCTCGGCGACGCCCGCCCTTCGACGGTACACGAAAAACAAGCTCCCCCCGCACCTCGCGACGTCGTATGCGCCGCGCTCCTCGTGGCCGGCCTCAACCCCTCCCAGCACGCGGCCGTCGAGCACCTCGCCGGCCCGCTGCTCGTGCTCGCGGGCGCCGGGTCGGGCAAGACGCGCGTCGTGACCGCCCGCATCGCGCGGCTGCTCGAGCGCGGCGTGCCCGCCCGCGCGATCCTCGCGGTGACGTTCACGAACAAGGCCGCCGCCGAGATGCGCGAGCGCGTCGCCAAGCAGGTCGGCGCGCGCGTCGCCAAGCAGGTGACCATCGCGACGTTCCACGGCTTCGGCCTCTCGGTGCTCGCCGCCGAGGCGCGCGCGCTCGGCCTGCGCGACGACCGCTTCACGCTCTTCGATCAGGGCGACTCGCTCGCGCTCGTGCGCGAGCTGCTGCGCACCGTGGACGCGGGGCGCAAGTTCGACCTCGGCGCCATCGTCGCGCGCATCTCCCAGGCGAAGAACCACTTCGCCCACGACGCCGAGTGGCGCGAGCGCGAGGGGGACGACTACGACGAGATCGCGCGCATGCTCTTCCCGCGCTACCAGGCGGCGCTGCGCGGCTACCAGGCGTTCGACTTCGACGACCTCGTGTGCGAGCCGGTGCGGCTCTGGCGGCGGCGCGCCGATCTGCTCGAGAAGTGGCAGCAGCGTTACACGTACCTGCTGGTCGACGAGTACCAGGACACCAACCACGCGCAGCTCGAGCTGGTGCGCTCGCTCGGCGGCGCGCACAACAACGTGTGCGTCGTCGGCGACGACGACCAGTCGATCTACGCGTGGCGCGGCGCCGACGTGACCAACATCCTCGACTTCGAGCGCCACTTCCCCGGCGCGAAGGTGGTCAAGCTCGAGGACAACTACCGATCGAGCGCGTCGATCCTCGCGGTGGCCAACGCGGTGCTCGCCGCCTCGCGCGCGCGCCGCCACGACAAGACGCTCGTCGCCGCGCGCCCCGGCGGCGACAAGGTGCGGCTCGTGCTCGCCGCCGACGCCGACGTCGAGGCCGACTTCGTCGCGCGCGAGATCGCGCAGCTTCGGCAGGAGGGCGTCGCGGCGCGCGACATCGCGGTGCTCTACCGCTCCAACCAGCAGAGCGAGGCGCTCGAGGCCGCGCTCGCGCAGGCCGCCGTGCCGGTCCGTGTCGTCGGCGGCCAGCAGCTGTTCGACCGCAAGGAGGTCAAGGACGTGCTCGGGTACCTCAAGGTGCTCGTGCACCCGCACGACGAGATCGCCGTGCGGCGCGTCGTGAACTTCCCCGCCCGCGGCGTCGGCGACGCCGCGCTCGAGCGGCTCGCGGTGGCCGCCACCGCGCGCGGCTTCTCGCTGCTCGGCGCCGTCGAGCGCGCCGGCGAGATCGACGGCCTCTCGCCGCAGGCGCGCGACGGCTGCGCGATGTTCGCGTCGGTCGTGAGCGAGGCGCGCGGGCGGCTCGCCACCGGCGACAGCATCGCGGACACGACGCGCTGGCTCGTGTCGGCCGTGGGGCTGCAAGACGACATGCGCGCCGCCGCGGGCTCGAACACCGCGTTCGCGCGGCGCTGGGGCAGCATCGAGTCGCTCTTCAAGGTGTTCGAGCGGCACGACGAGCGCAGCGGCGACGCGAAGCTCGACCGGCTCGTCGATCTGCTGCGCGTGATGATGCTCCAGCGCGACAGCGACGACGGCCCCTCGGGCGACGCCGTGACGCTCGTCACGATGCACGGCGCCAAGGGGCTCGAGTGGCGCTACGTCTTCCTCGTCGGGCTCGAGGAGGGGCTGCTGCCGCACACCCGCGCGATCGACGCGCGCGCGCAGGACCTCGGCGGCGCCGAGGCCAACGACATCGAGGAGGAGCGCCGGCTCTTCTATGTCTCCATCACGCGCGCGCGCGACCGGCTCTACCTGTGCCGCGCGAAATCGCGCGCGCTGCGCGGCAAGCCCGTCGTGCGCGTGCCGAGCCGCTTCCTCGTGCAGATCCCCGACGAGCTGCTGCAGCCGACCGAGGTGACGGCGGTGCCCGTCGCGACGCTCGCCGAGGGCACGAGCGCCATCGCCGCGATCCTCGCCTCGCTCGGCAAGTGAAGCCCGGCCGCGCTCAGCGGCCGACCGAGACGTCGTCGACGTACCAGCCGGGGGCCGCCGTGAGCCGCGACGTGTCCGCGTCGTACGTCGTCGCGTTGACGCCCGTCGCGTAGGCGAAGCGGAAGCGGAAGCCGGCCGTGCGCATCGCCGCAGGCACCTCGACCTCGACCTGCTCCCACGCGCCGTTCGTGCCCGTGTACGCGGGCAGGCCGTCGACGTGGAACGAGGTCGCCGCGAGGCACGCGTAGCCGAGGTAGGAGCCTCGGATGTTGGCGAAGGTCGCGGGAGCGGGCGTGGCGACCGACCACGTCGCGCCGTCCTTCGACAGCTCGAGGGCGCCGCCGTCGGCCGACCCGTCGAGCGCCGACCAGAACGCGTAGTAGTGCCAGAAGCGCAGCGTGAGCGTCGGCGCCGCGGCGCACGCGGAGAGGTCGACCGTGGGCGAGCGCAGCTCGGCTCGCTCGCACTGCGCGTAGTTCTGATCGAGCGCCGTGCCGAAGCACGCGGCGCCCCCGTGGCAGCCGCCCGGCGCCAGCGAGGTCGCCCCGCGCTGCCACTCGTCGAGCGGCCAGGTCGACGAGACGCCGTCGAGGGCCTTGTGCGTGAAGCCCTGCGCGCCTGCCTCGAACGTCCACGCGAGCGCGGCGAGCGCCTGGTCGCACGCGTCGGGCGTCGTGCCGCCGTCGCCGGCGTCGCCCGCCGCGTCGGGCCCCGCGTCGATCGCGGCGTCGGGCGCGTCCGCCGCGTCGTTCGCATCGACCACGTCGGCCACCGCGTCCGCGGCGTCGGCTGCGTCCGCTGCGTCCACCGAGGCGTCCGCTGCGTCTGCGTCGTCCACCGAGACGTCGGCCACGCCCGCGTCGCTCGCGTCGTCCACCGACGCATCCGCTTCGTCTGCGCCGTCCACCGACGCATCCGCTTCGTCTGCACCGTCTGCCGCAGCGTCGTCGCCGGCGTCGGGCTGGGCATCGGCCGCCGCGTCGCGCGCGTCGGCGGCGGCGTCGTGCGAGCTTCCGCCGCTGCCGCCTGCGCCCCCGCCGCCCCCCACGCCGGTGTCGTCGAGGCTCGAGCCCACGGCGCAGCCGCAGACGAGCAGGGCAGAGGCAGCGATCGCGGGGAGACGCATGGGCTCAGAGGGTATGCCAGCGCATCGGTCCGGTCACTGCGGGCTGATGAGCACCTCGCGCTCGCGCGCGCCGTTGGAGGGCCCGACCAGCCCGTGCTTCTCCATCGCCTCGACGATGCGCGCCGCGCGGTTGTAGCCGAGGTTGAGCTTGCGCTGCAGCCACGACGTCGAGCACCTGCGCGTGTCGGCGACGATGCGCACGGCCTGATCGTAGAGGGGGTCCTGGTCCTCCTCCTCTGCGTTCGGGTCGCAGCCGTCCTCGTCGCGGGGCTTGAGGATGTTCTCGTCGTAGACGGGCTCGCCTTGCAGGCGGAGGAAGTCGGTGACCTTCTGCACCTCCTCCTCGCTGACGAAGGGGCACTGCACGCGGCGCGTGTCGTTCGTGCCGTTCATCTTCACGAGCATGTCGCCCCTGCCGAGCAGGTGCTCGGCCCCCTGCTCGTCGAGGATGGTGCGCGAGTCGACCCGCTGCGCGACGCGGAATGCGATACGCGTAGGGAAGTTCGCCTTGATCATGCCCGTGATGACGTCGACGCTCGGCCGCTGCGTCGCGAGGATGACGTGCATCCCGGCTGCGCGCGCCTTCTGCGCGAGGCGCGCGACGGCGACCTCGACGTCCTTGCCCTGCTGCATCATCAGGTCGGCGAACTCGTCGACGACGATGACGATGAACGGCAGCTTGTCGGGCAGCCCCGCGTCGGTGCCGTCCTTGGCCGCGTCGACCTCGACCGCCTCGCCGTCGGCGCCGATCGCCTGCACGCGCTTGGGCGGCGGGGGGGCCTTGGCCTCGCCGCGCTTCACGCGCTCGACCCAGCCGTTGTAGGTCGAGATGTTCTTCGTGCCCGCGTTGGCGAACATCTGGTAGCGGCGCTCCATCTCGTCGACGGCCCACTTGAGCGCGTTGGCCGCCTGCTTCATGTCCGTCACGACGGGCAGCAGCATGTGCGGGATGCGATCGAAGGGCGCGAGCTCGACCACCTTCGGGTCGATCATGAGCAGGCGCAGATCCTCGGGCGTCTTTCGGTAGAGCAGGCTCGTCAGCATGACGTTGAGCCCGACGCTCTTGCCGGCGCCCGTCGCGCCCGCGACGATGACGTGCGGCATCGACGCGAGGTCGGCGAAGTAGGGCGCGCCGACGTGGTCGCGGCCGAGCACGACGGGCAGCGGCGCCCCCATGCTCAGGAAGCGCTCGTCCTCGATGAGCTCGCGCAGGCTCACCGGCTCGCGCACCTCGTTCTGGATCTCGAAGCCGATGCGGTTCTTGCCCGGGATCGGCGCGATGATGCGCACCTTGCGCGAGAGCCCGAGCGCGAGGTCGTCGGCCAGCGACGCGACCTTCGAGACCTTGGTGCCCGCCTGCGGCGAGACCTCGTAGGTCGTGACCGTGGGGCCGGGGTGGATCTCGTCGACGGTGCCCGCGACGCCGTAGTCGGCGAGGGTCTTGACCAGCAGCTCGGCCTGCTTGACGTAGTGACCGTCGTCGAGCTTCTTCACGCGCGGCGGCGGGGCGTCGAGGAACTCGAGCAGCGGGAGGCGAAAGCCCTGGCCGAGCGCGGGCACGAGCTTCTGCGGCTCGGCCTTGTGCACCTGGAGCTGCTCGCTCGTGTCGACGACGACCGGGCCGCCGATCGCCTTCTTCTTGCGCGGCGCGCGCGGGGCGGCCGGAGGCGCGGCGGGCTCGTCGAGCTCGCTCGGCGCCTCGCCGTCGAGCATCATCTCGGGCACCGGCGAGCGGTCGGCGTCGCAGCGCGGGTCGTCGTCGGCCGGCGCGTCGACCGACGCGGGCGCGAGCGGCTCGGCCGGCGGGGGCGGCACCATGACGCGCGGGGCCTTCGAGCGGGCGCGCGAGGGGGGCGGCGTCGGCGTGTCGAACTCGGTGGTGATGCTCGAGGCCGAGAGCATCATGCGCGGCGACGGGCGCTCGGGCTCGACGTCGTCGGAGAGCACGGCCACGATCGCGTCGTCGCTCTCGCCCTGCGCGATGCGCGGCGTGCGCGCCTCGCTCTCGCCGCGGCGACGCTCGATCTCGCGCGCCTCGGCCCACGCGCCAGCGACCGCTCGCGCGCCGCCCGCGGCCCGCTGCGCGGCCATCTCGGTGCCCCGCCCCGCGCGCTGCGCCCAGCTGATGAACGAGAACGACGCGCGCCCGATCAGGATGAGCCCCACCGCGGTGAGGCCGACGAGGTACGAGCCGACCGTCGAGAAGAGCGAGCGCAGCACCTCGCCGAACAGCTCGCCGAACGAGCCCGCGATGGGCATCGCCCCGAACGCGACCGCCGCCGGCACGGCCACGTGCAGCAGCGCCGCGGCGATGCACGACACGAGCACGTCGCCCGCCAGGCGCGCCACGTTGGCGATCGACGCCCGCCCGCGCAGCAGCGGCGCGGCGAACAGCGCCATCTCGAGCGGCACGCACCAGGCCACCAGGCCGAGCGTCGCGACGAGCCCCTGGGCGATGGCCGCCCCGACCGGGCCGACCCAGTCGGCCCCCTGCACGTCCACGAGCCGGGGGTCGGCGCGGTAGCTCGCGAGCGCGAGCCCCAGGTAGAGCGACGAGGCGAACAGGAGCAGCGCGGCTGCCTCGCGGCCGCGATCGAGCGACCCGCGCGGCTCGGCCGCGGGGAAGGCGACCTCGTCCGCCAGCGAGCGGCGTGGTGCAAAGAGGGGCTGCGTCATTGGACCACTTATACCTACATCGTCACCCTACCCGCCGGCGGGGGGGTGGTCAAAACTTCGGCCTCTCCCTGCGCGGACCGGAAATCATTTGAGCGTTCGCGCCCTGCGGGGCTACCATCGGCCCCCGCTCGCGGGCGGACACGAGACGCGACTGCCTTGCGTCTCGGTGGCCTGGCGCTCGCCGGTCGCCCGCCCCGGGACCGCCCGCACGCACGGAAAGACAGATGCAGAATCCGACGAACTCGTCGCGCAGCTGGGGGTCGTACCTGGCCACCTCCAGGGGGTCGCTCCTCGTTGCCTCCGCCCTCGCGGTGACCGCCCTCGGCGGCACGGCAGGCTGTCGCGTCACCGAGGACAACGTCCGCCGCTGGAGCGACACCGAGCACGGCCCCGACAAGCTCGTCGCCGTGCTCACGCACGCGAAGTACGAGACGTCGCTGCGCACCTCCGCCGCGCTCGCGCTCATCGGCATGAAGCCGCGCGCGGGGCGCCGCATCGGCATCAACCGCGCGGTCGAGTCGATCGCGCAGCTCTCGGTCGACGAGCGCAAGGCGGTGCTCGACGGCCTCGCGCCGACGCTCATCGCCAAGATGAAGGAGACGTCGCCGGGCAACCAGGGAGCCGCCGCCGCGCAGGCCGCGGCCGACCCGTCGGTGCCCTTCAAGGACGCCACCTTCGCGCTGCTCAGCTACGACAAGAGCACCCTCGTCACCGACGACGCCACGCGCAAGAAGCTCTCGGACGCGCTCATCGACTGGTGCCAGCACGACTTCGACCGCCGCATCGACAACTCGTCGCAGATGTACGGCATGGAGCAGGTGCTGCGCTTCCTGCGCGCGCCGGCCGTCAAGGGGCTGCCCGCGCTCATCGTGCCCGACGAGCCGAAGATCGACCGCATCGCGGCGCTCATCGCCGAGCTCGGCGACGACGCCACGAAGGAGGCCGCGTCGACGAAGCTCGTCGACGTCGCCAAGGCCGTCGCCTCGCCGACCTGGATCGCGAAGAAGCAGGCCGCAGTCGAGGAGGCGAACAAGGCCGCCAAGATCACCGCCACCGCCGCGCAGCTCGCCGCGCAGATGGCCGCGTACCAGACCGAGGAGCTCACGCGCACCTTCGCCGCCATGAAGAAGGTCGGCGGTCGCGCGGTCATCGGGTTCTGCCTCGATTTCGCCAGCGACAAGGGCAGCTCGCCGGTCGCCGTCGAGAACGAGAAGCGCCGCGCCGCGTCGATGGCCGCGCTCGAGGGTCGCCTCGATCGCAACCGGCCCGACGACGTGCAGCGCGTGCTCGCCATCGCGGGCGCCGACGACACGCCCGACTCGGTGCGCGATCTGGCGTTCCAGCGCGTCGGCGAGATGCCGCGCGAGCAGGTCGTCGGCCGGCTCTTCGACCTCTTCTCGTCGAAGAAGTGGAAGGTGCGCTGGGTCAGCGCGTCGACCGTGCTGCGCATGTCGGCGACGCCGCAGCTCGGCGAGTTCATGACGAAGCTGCCGTCCGGTGCGGCCGCCGGCTTCGCGCTGTCCGAGCCGCTCTCGTACGGTGGTCTCATCGAGAAGATGACCGTCAAGGACGGCCTCAAGGCGCGCGACGCCGCCACCAAGTTCCTGCGCGAGGGGAGCCTCGCGGCGCGCCTCACGGCGCTCGGCTGGTTCTACGCGAACGGCACGCCGGCGGACGTCGCCGCGCTCGCCTCGTTCGAGACCGACGCGACGCCCGTGCCGAAGACCGACGACCCCGACGCCAAGTGGCAGTGCGACGTGCCCAAGGGGACCGACGGCAAGGAGACCGAGACCAAGCCGATCGCCAACGTGGGCGAGTTCGTGAAGTTCTGCGTCGAGCCGGCGATGAAGGGGCGGACGTGAGCCCCGCCCGCGACCGAGAGCGACCGATGGAGACACGTTCATGAGCTCCGACCCGACCAAGAAGACCTCGCGCTCCTTTCACTGCCGCGACGCGCTCTGGGAGACCTTCGAGCGCATGTCGCGCGAGCTCGAGTGCTCGACCGACTACCTCATCAACGAGGCGATGAAGGCGTACGCCGAGCAGCGCGGGGTCACCCTCCCGGTGCCTCCCCCCGCTTCGTCGCACGCGCCCGTCATCGCGCCCAGCGGTCTCCCGCCGCTGCCGTCGCGCCCCGCGCCCCTGCCGCCGCCCCCGCCGCGCGCGCCGGCGCCGGTGCCCCTCGCGGCTCCCC
>CAITLX010000123.1 GCA_903893335.1 uncultured delta proteobacterium
AAGAAGATCATCGCGGTCACGGGAGCGACGGGGGCACAGGGGGGCGGGCTCGTGCGAGCGATCCTCGCGGATCCGCGCGGCGAGTTCGCGGTCCGCGCGATCACGCGCAAGCCGTCGGGCGACGCCGCGCGTGCGCGCGCGCAGCAAGGCGTCGAGGTCGTCGCAGCGGACCTCGACGACCCGGCGAGCGTCGAGAAGGCGTTCGCGGGCGCGTACGGCGCCTTCTGCGTGACCAACTTCTGGGAGCACTTCTCGCCCGAGAAGGAGCTCGCCCAGGCCGACGCGCTCGCGCACGCCGCGAAGGCCGCCGGCGTCCGGCACGCGGTCTGGTCCACGCTCGACGACACGCGCAAGCGCGTGCCCCTCGACGACCCCCGCATGCCGACCTTGAAGGACAAGTACAAAGTCCCGCACTTCGACGCGAAGGGGGAGGCGGACCACTTCTTCTCCGATCTCGGCGTGCCCACGACGTACCTGCTGACGTCGTTCTACTGGGACAACCTGATTGGCTTCGGCATGGGCCCCAAGAAGGGCGCGGACGGCAAGCTCGCGTTCGTGCTTCCGATGGCCGACAAGAAGCTCCCCGGCATCGCAGCCGAGGACATCGGCAAGTGCGCGTTCGGCGTCTTCTCCCGCCCCAATCTCATCGGCAAGACGGTGGGGATCGCCGGCGAGCACCTGACCGGCGAGCAGATGGCCGCCGCGCTCGGTCGAGCGCTCGGCCAGCCGGTCGCGTACGCGTACGTCCCGCCGGAGGTCTACCGGACGTTCGGCTTCCCGGGCGCCGACGATCTGGGCAACATGTTCCAGTACAAGCGCGACTTCGAGGCCGAGTTCTGCGGCGCGCGCGATCTCGCGTTCTCGCGCTCGCTCAACCCGCAGCTTCAGACGTTCGCCGCCTGGCTCGAGAAGAACGCGGCGCGCATTCCGATCGGCTGAGCGCTCGGCGCGACCGCCCGGCGAGGGCGCGGCGCGCGCACGCGCTCGGTCAGCTCGCGCGCTCGTAGATGCGGACGCCCACGCGCGCGACGTGCTCGCGCAGGCCGGGGTGCGTGATCGCGTCGAGCGCCTGCACATCGAAGCGCAGCGGCGACGGCAGCTCGTCGAGCTCGCCGGCGATGCGCGCGACCGCGAGCAGCGACGTCGGCCCCTCGAGCGCCAGGTCGATGTCCGAGGACGGGCGAGCCGAGCCCTTCGCCCGGCTCCCGAAGAGGATCGCGCCGCGCACGTCAGGGTGCCGCGCGAGCACCCGAGCGATGAGCGCGCGCACGCCGGGGTCCAGGTCGACAGGCACGCTCACGACACCTCACGCCGCGCAGCGAGCAGCGAGACGAGGGCGACGAACGCCGGGAGGTAGCGGTCGCGGATCGCCACGACCGCCTGCTCGAAGACGACCGCGTCGTAGGTGTGCGAGAGCAGGTTGCGGTGATCGAGCATGTCGGACCACACCTGCCCGTCGGCCAGCAGACCCGCTGCGAAGGACTCCTTGACGACGCTCTTCGGCGTCGCGGGCACCAGGACCAACCCCTCGTGCTCGAGGAAATCCTTCAACGTCTTCCCTGCGAGCTCGAGGGCCACCTCGAAGCGCTGCACGGTTCCTTCGCGCTCGAGCACCGAGAGCGTCTCGATGCCGCGCGCGATGGGCTCACCGAGCAGCGAGACGGCTCGCGACAGGTGCTCGAAGCGTTGAACCCAGCGAACGTCGGTGCCCATGCGGATCTCGCGGCGGAGGAGCGATTCTTCCGCAGGGTACCACGCGTCGCCGCAGGCGCGTGTCACCCGGCCAGCCTGCGCCTGCGCGCGACCGCCCACGCGGACGCCGCCGCCAGGGCCGCGAGGCCAGCCGCGACCGCGCCGCGTAGCCCGACCCTCTGCGCGGAGGCGCCCCGTCCACCCGCGGCGAGCGCGGCGCCCCGCGGGGCGAACCATCGGTGCTCGGTCACGCCGCGGCGCAGCGTCGCGGTCTCGTGCTCGGGGCCGCTCGGCGGGTTGCGGCTCGCGGTGAGCTCGATCGTGCGGGCGTCGGGGAGATCGCGCAGCAGGTCGCTGCGAACCGTCAGCCTCGTCGGCGGCGAGGCGAACGCGGCGTGCTTGAGGGCGATGAGCTGCGGCGCCCGATCCTGCGCCACCTCGTGGTCGGGCGAGAGCGTGAGGTCGAGCGCGACCGTGCGCGCCAGGGTTTCGCCGTCGAGGACGGCGAAGCGCCTGTCGATCTCGTCGCGCAGCGCGTCGTGGTGCGCCTCGAGCTCCGGCCGCGATAGCAATCCGTCGCCGTCGTCGTCGAAGCCATGCAGCGCCGCGACGGGCACCGACAGCACGACGAACACGGCGTCGCCGAGCACGTTGAGCGTGCCCCGGTCGGAGGACATCAGGTGCGCTCGCGCGGGCGTCGCCCACGTCGCGAAGGCGAGCGCCGCGACGGCGGCGACCGTGCGCCTGCTCGGCGCTCGCTCAGCCACAGACGCCGGTCGCGCCATTGCACGACAGCCCATTGGGGCACCCAGGCCCGAGCCTGCAATCGGGGACGCACGAGCCGGCGCACGGTCCGGCCGAGCAGCAGACCCAGTTGGTCTGGCAGCTGCCGCACGTGCCGCCCGCGTCGGTGCCCGCTCCGCCATCGCCGGGCGGCGGGCCGCCGCCCGACGCCGTGCCCTTCACGCAGCGCTGAAGGAAGGGGAACGTGTCGGTGATGTAATAGTGGTAGATGCCGCAGGGGAACTCGGGCGTCACGCCGGTGCGACCATTGCACTCGTCGAGGTCACCCGCGCCCGCGACGTACTCGTAGTCCTGCGTGAACGCGCCCATCGGATAGGTGGCCGTCGAGGGGCGCGCCGCGTCGGGCGCGCTCTTGACGCGGTAGCTCCCGGTGACGACCTTCACGCCGGACGCGAGGTCGTTCGCGTCGGTCAGCCCATACCGGGCATAGACCGGGAAGCCGTCGAGCGCGAAGCCGACGAGCGTCATCGCCTGCCCCTTGCCCTGGCCGCTGAGGATGCCCTCGGGCATGCCGTGGTAGTGGTAATCGCCCGTCGGCTGCACGTGGGCGTTGTTCGCGTCGGTGCCGAAGTTGAAGCTGCTCTGGCCGAGCGCCTCGATGTTCCACGAGCCGGTGTTGCCGATGAGGCTGCACGACGCCGTGCCGCCGCTCACGGTGCAGGTTCCCGCGGTGGACGGATCGAACTTCACGCCGTTGAAGGCATAGCCGACCACGCCGATGCGCGCGGCGGTGCCGGTGCTCGCCGGCGTGAGCGTCATGGCCGCGGTGAGCGAGCGCGCGGCGATCGTATTGGGACAATTGGCGTTGGGGAACGTCCCGACGGCGTGGTCCGGGATGCCATTGGCGGTCAGGTGGCGCTGGCCCGACGCACAGCTCCACGCCGACGTGCTGTTGGTCTTCACCGAACCCGACGCGTTGTAGGCGTCGTACTGGTAGCTGCACGCGACGCCGTCCGTGGTGACCGTCGAGGGACACGTGGCGGG
>CAITLX010000124.1 GCA_903893335.1 uncultured delta proteobacterium
AACGAGGAGAGGGCGGCCGCACGGGCGCGGTGGAACGGTGATTCGCTGGGTCTCTGGATGTCTCTCGACGCCGCGCTCGAGTCTGAGCGTGCCGAAGACATCGAAGAAGCAGTGGCGAACCTCGCCCGTGATAGCGACGCGGCTCGTCTGCTCGCGCGATGGAAGGGCGAAGCGGAATTGCCCCCGCGCGCGCTCGGGCGCCGCCTCGCCAACGAGTGCCGATACTGACCTTGCGTGTCGTCACCGAACGGCCGCCCCAGCTGCTGCGCTTCCGCCCCACCCGCCGAAGAGACCTCCGAGGAAGCCTCCGACCACCGTTCCGACTCCGGGGAAGATGGCCGAACCGAGCGCCGCGCCGAGCGCCGCGCCGCCGAACCCACCCGCTGCCCCGCCCGCGTTCTCGACCGACCGCTTGCCGTACTCGCTGCCGTCGATGTCGCCGGTCGCCCAACGGAACGTGTCCACGGCCTGTTCGACGACGAGCCCGGCCGTTGCGGCCACGACGTTGCCGCGCAGCACCGACTTTGCCGCGCTCTGCGCCGTTCGCGACACGGCCTGGCGCGTGCCTGCGCGAGCGACCTGTCGTGCCGCGGTGCCCGACCCCTTGGCGACGACCCGAAGGATCCCCTCGTGCACCACGCTCGTCGCGGCGCTTCGGGCAACTCCGGCCGCTCCGCTCCGCGCCGCCTTCTTCGCGACCTCCGCCGCGCTGTCGCCGCGGAAGATGGCCTCGACCCCGGCGAACACGGCGCCGAAGGCACCGTCTTGAAGCGCCCCACTCGCGACGTTCGTGCGCTTCGTCGTTCGCTCGGCGCGCTTTCGCGGCGGAGCGGCGACGACCTTCTCCACCGCCGGTGCCGCCGCCTTCGCGCCACGGAGCAACCCGGCGATCGACTCGTTCGTCGGCGACAGCACCTTGCCAGGCCGCCCGGTGAGGCGAGCAAAGTCCTCGGCCGAGAGCCACTCGCCGCGCGCTACCTTGTCGTTCTGCCAGGCGCCCGCGTGGTGCGCGCGGTTGCGTCGCGCCCAGCTCTCAGCAGATTCGCCACGACGGCGGTCGATGGCGGCCCAGTGTCCCTTTGAATTCTTCATGCGCGTAAGACGCGCGACGCCGGCGGGTCTGACAAGCGACCCGTCGACCTCAAACGACTCGGTTCGAATTCGAACCCCACGACGCGAAGGGTCGGCCCGTGAATCAATCCGGATCGATGAGGATCTCGTTCATCCAGCCGGTCAACTTCTTCCCGCCTGCCGCGACCTCGACCGGAAACCAGTGCAGGCCGCTGCCGTCCTCGCTCAGCTTGGGTGCCCCCGCGACGAGCACGCATGTGGTGCGCGGAAGCACAGCGAGGCGCGTCGCCGTATCCTTCTCAGTAGAGGGCTGAGCTCTCACGTTGCCGTGGCGGTCCTGCCACTGCCACGAGACGACCGCGTAGTGCCGCGCGCCGCCGGGCGTCAAGCGCGCCGTGTCGGCGCGCGCGCAAAGAGTCGCAATGTCTCGGGCAAAGTCATCGTACTGCCGAAGCTTGTAAGCGGAAATGCGCCAATCGAGGGCCGCCGACAGGCGCTGTCCCTGCGCCTCGAGCGACGCGAGCGCGCCAGCAGCTGCGACGAGCGCGTCGGGAGCCCCGGTGCTCGCCGCCCGACGACAGGCCGCCTCGGCCGGACCGGTGACGCCGCGAGAAATCATCTCGCGGCACTTCGCGAGGTCGTCGGCCGTCGCGTCCATCGGCAAGAGTGCGGTGGCCCCGAGATAGCCGCTCGGATCGCCCGAACTACCGGCGATGCGACCCACGTGAAACAGCACGACGCCCTTTTCGCTGACCGAGGGTGTTCCGACCCGAACGCATTCTGGCTCCTGAAGAAGTGTGGGGTGTGCCTCGTCGGGCCCCGTGACGAGGGGCGCCGGTTGGGCGGGGGAGGCATCCACGACCTTCCAGCCGAGGTCTCCGCCCGAGGACGCATCACTGCCGCTGGTTCCGCAGATCTTCGCGAGGGCGTCCTCGCCGACGCTCGTGCGGTGCGTGCGAAGCGAGGTCACGAGGGCTGCGAGTGCCGCGGACCGATCATGTTCGCCTTGCGCGACGAGCGCGAGGTACCCGTACGCATCGGCAGCGACGTCGTCGGGCGCCGCGGTGGCCCGGTCGCAAGCTCCACGCGCCGCTGCAAGCTTGCCTGCGTGAACGTGCTCGGCGCATCGTCCCAGCCAACCCTTGCCGCTTCCATCGTCGGCGAAGAGCCAGTCTTCCGACGCGAGTCCGTGGAGTCACCACACAGCGATGGCGATGCCAGCGACGACCACGGTGGTCGCGCCGAGCGCCATCATCGCGCGCGCTGCGGTCCACCGCCGCGGCGGCAAGCCAACGGGAGGCACCTGCGCGGCCCTTGGCGCTGTCGCGCTGGGCGCAGGCGTGCCGGAGGTGGCTTCGCGCTGGAACCGCGGCGCCGCAGTGATATCCGGCGGCACGGCTTCGTGCAGCCAGTCTTCGAAGAACCATGTCGTGACGACGCGCAGGCTGGAGACCGCCGCTGCCACATAATCTTCGTCGATCGCCCTGTGGCTACCGGTGATCGGCTGCGAGTGAGACGCGTAGTTTCCCACCTCCTGCAGATACCGGATTGCCGCCTGCAGCCGATGCGGCACGGCCTTCATCACCTCCGGCTTGCTCATCAGCTCGCCGAGGTTCTTCCGGACGTTCGAATCGCCGGACTCTGCGACGTAGATGGTCTGCAGGATCCCCTCGACGCCCACACGCGCGCGCGGCAGAAAGTCGATGGGAGCGCTGGCGTCGAAGGCGCGGGCCAGCGATGCCTGAGCGTACGCACGCACCAGGTGGAGGGTGTCCGAGGACTGGCGGCGGATCGGGAGGACTTTGCCCAAGGGGGCGCAACGGTACGACACCCGGCCACGCGGGGATAGGTCGGCGTGGCTGGCCTGGTGTCACGTGGCGTGCGTGCGAACCGTCGGCCTCGCGCCGTCCTGCGTTCGCTCGGCCTCGCGGCGCGCGCGTCAGACCGGACGCTGGTTGCACGTCCCAGGGTCATCGCCGCCACGAACCCCCGGCCAGGAGACCGCACATGCCCACGTCCACGTCCACGTCAACGACCACGACCCCGATTCCGACCTGCATCGTCTGCGGCCGTCGGGAATGTCGTCCCCACAAGAGGCCCCGCATCTGCTCGGCACACTGCCTCTCGCGGTTCGAGCTGTACCTCGGAGAGAAGCCGCTCGACTTGCCCTCGATCTGGGCGCAGCGGCCCGAGGCGGAAGACGACGACGACGAGAGCGTTTCGCCTGCCACCCGCCTGCGGTGGGAGTGAGCGCTCCTGGCCCTGGCCGGCCGGCTCGCGGCACCGGTTCGAATTCGATCGCCCTCGTCAGATCCATCCCGGTCCGCACGTCTCAGGTTGCACGCACCCTCACGGGTCTCCTACCGCCGACGCCCGCGCCCGACCTCGCGTTCTGAGAACACCCCAATGCCCATCTCAGCTCCCGCCAGTGCGCGCCTGCAGCCCCCTTCGAGCTTCGGTTCATCGTTTCCGTCGGTCGTTGCTCCCGTCTCGAGATCGCGACCGGTTGCCATGCCCCATGACCTCCTCATCGTCGATGTCACTTCGTACGCCGCTCCTGGCTTCGCCGGGCTCGTCATGGCGTCTCTCGAGGACGTGACGCACTGCCCGGCGTTCACGGTGCCCGACGAGAAGTTGCTGCCCGCGAAGCGCGACCCGGTTGGGCGAGTCGCCCGCGCGCGGGCTTGCATGCACGCCAAGAAGCACCGGTCGCACAGGACCGTCGAGGCTCGCTCGACGACGGCGCTGCGCGCGGCGTACGAGAGAGCCATCTACGCCGCGGCCGAAGCCGGGGAGCGCACCTGCGTCGTGACGCAGGAGAAGGGTTGGGCGGACCATCTTCGCCGCAACTTCCCTGCGCTTCCGCTCGCGCGCCTCGTGGGCGTCAGGCTCGTCGGCTGGGACGAGCCGTTGCGTGCGCCACCGCCGTTCCGAGCGACGATGCGACTGGTCGAAACCGACGACGACGCGGTTGCGGAGTGCACTTCGTCGGCGGGCCTTCGGATCGGAGGTGCGCACGCAGGTGCCGCTCTCGGAGCCTGCCTGGGTCAGGGAGGCGAGGGATGGGTGCACGAGTACATCCCGGCAGGCGCAACGGCGCCGTCGCCGGACCTCGTGTGCAAGGTGCTCCGCCGCCCGTCTCCCGCCCGGCGCCGCAAGCTCGAGAAGATGCTGGCGGCTCGGGTCGCGTTGCCCGGTATCGGCTGGCCCCAGGAGCTCGTCTTCGACGCCAGCGGAAGCTGGCTTGGCTTCCTGCTGCCGCGCGCGGTCGGGACTCCACTGCGCCGCTGGCTTCGGCGGGTGTGGACGGCAGCGCCGCCGGCACCGACGCGGCGTGCCCTGGTTGCGCTCGCGCTCGACTGGCTCGCGAAGGTGAACGCTCTGCACGACCTCGGCGTTCGCATCGGCGACATCAACCTCGACAACGTCTTCGTCGATGCACGTGGCGAGGTCGCGATCATCGACGCAGACAGCTTCCAGCTCCCGGACTTCGGCTGCCCCGTCGGCGTCGTCGAGTTCCTGCACCCGGACCTGCTCGACTGCGATCTCCGCTCCACCCCCCGCAACGACGAGCACGAGGCCTTCGCCGTCGCGACGATGGTCTTCCACATCCTCTTCTGCGGCGTGCACCCGTACAGCCACGTCGGTGGCACCACGCCGCTCGAGAACCAGCGCAAGCGGCTGTTCCCCTACGCAACGGCGGACTCGGCACAAACCAAGGCGCCTCTCGGCGCCAACGGCGCCGCCGCGAACATCTGGAGCCACCTGACGCGCGACCTGCGCAGCGCATTCCGTCACGTCTTCGGCGGTCTCGACGCGGCTCATCCCGAGCACTGGACGACGCTGCTGCGCCTCTACGACGCCGACATCGCGAACGCTGCGCTCAGCGACGAAGCCATCCCGCAGCTCTCGCACCAACGGTGGAAGCCCGGCGCCGAGGCTGCCACACGAACTGCCACCCGACCGACCCGAACCCGGAGGACCCGATGACCCGCACGAACACCCGCCGCCGCTCCGCCTCTGCCGACCTTTCGCTCGGCTCCGGCGATCTCTTCGCCAACCCCGCGGCACGTCTGCCGGTC
This sequence comes from uncultured delta proteobacterium, assembly GCA_903893335.1. Taxonomy (GTDB): domain Bacteria; phylum Myxococcota_A; class Polyangia; order Polyangiales; family Polyangiaceae; genus CAITLX01. Next base: position 5,154 of record CAITLX010000124.1, read on the forward strand.
TGCATCGTGCTCGACACGAGCGGTTCGATGTTCGGTCGCCCGATCACGGAACTGAAGGAGGCCCTCAAGCGGTTCGTCGCGGCCGTCGACGCCGATGAGGACGCGCGCGACTCTTGCGAGATGGCGGTCATCTCCGCCGGTGGCGACGTGACCGTGCACCCCATCGCGGTCTCGGCCAACGGTCGGCCGGCGCCGAGCTTCGACCTCGACCGAATCGAGGCCGCCGGGCAAACGCCACTCGGCGAGGCAGTGGTCGTCGCGATGTCGCTGCTCACGCGCCGCAAGGCCGAGCTGAAGGCCACTGGGGTGCCGTACTACCAGCCCTGGCTGGTCATCGTCAGCGATGGGCAGCCGACCGACGACACGGCCGAGGCGGAGGAACAGACGCGTGCAAGCGTGCGCTCGCGCTCGCTCACCGTCATCCCCGTCGCCGTCGGCGGCGACGCGGACACCGAGCGACTGCAAGCGCTCGCAGGTGGCGTCGCGCCGCACATGCTCTCCGGGCTCGACTTCGGGCAGCTGTTCAGCTGGCTGTCGGCGAGCCTCGCCGCGGTGTCGCGGTCCACGCCCGGCGCCGAGCCGAAGATCGCCGGTGCACTGCCCTGGGCGCAGCACCAGGAGTGAACGTGGCAATCGCGCGTTGGACAGGTGTCGCGGCCGCCGCTCGGGGTCGGGGCCATGAGCGGTCGGGTGCGCCGTGCCAGGACGTGGCCGAGTTCACGACGGGCCCAACGACGGTGTTCGTCCTTGCCGACGGCATGGGGAGCGCCGCGCACGCGGAGGCGGGGGCGCAGGCGGTGGTGGCCGCCGCGCGCGACTTCTTCCGAATCTGCAGCCGGCCGCTCTCGGACGGTCCCGAGGCGTTCCGCAACGACCTATTCGCGGCGTTGCGCGCGCGCCTCGGGCGCACGGCGGCCGAACTCGGCGTGCCGGAGCGCGACCTTTCGAGCACGCTCCTGGTCGTCGCTGTGGATGCCGCGGCGTACCTCGCGTGTCACGTCGGCGACGGGGTCATCGGCGTCCGTCGTGACGGGTATGCGCAGGTCTTGTCGACGCCGACGAATGGCGAGTTCGCCAACCAGACGGTCGCTGTCGGTCACCTGCAAGGACCAGACGGGCTTCGCCTGGTCGGAGGCCCCCTCACCGGGGTCGACGCCTTCCTGCTCATGAGTGACGGTGCGGCCGCGTCGCTGCACGGGCGCCCGAGCCCTGAGGTTCCCGACGGTGCGCTCGCGCCCGCCGTCGCCCACTGGTGGAATGGTCTGGGAACCCACGCGCCGAGCCAGGTCGGAGTTGCCGTGCGCGAGGCCGTCAACGGGCCCATCCGGCGCCAGACGCGCGACGACTGCTCCGTGGTGGTGGCTGCGCGCGTGGGCATCGACCTGCGGAAGCAGGTAAGGGGCGCGCAGTTGCTTGGATTTGTGGCGCCGTCACGCGGGTTGCGCAGCCGACGCCGCGTTGCCAGCGCGTGGAGCCGCCACGGCGCCGAGGCGTCCACGCTTCGAATCGCTCGCGCGGTGGGCCTTCACCCGAGCACCGTGCGACGGCACCGGAACACGCTTCGCGCACTGGGCTGGGCGGTGCGGGGGACGTGAATGAGCAGCGACAGCGGGTCGCGCCCGCCCATCCGGCGGATCGCGAGAAAGCGTGCAGGTCTCGGTGTGGGCAAGGTGCGAGGCAGTCACCGACTGCAACGTGTCGACGATACGGACAAGCATGGGCATCTCGGCCCCAACGATTACCGTCCGGGTACGAAAAGAAAGTTGTTTACACATACTCGCTGGAGCTACCATCAACGTCTGAGTGCAGAACGGTTCTGCCGCGAGAGGAGCAAGCGTCATGGCGAAAGAGTCCACGTCCAAGCCGAAGACCGGCAACGCGACCAAAATCGAGCATGGCAGGAACGGTGGAACGAAGTTCACCACCACCACGCAGACCAAGTCCGGCAGCAAGCAGGTCATCTACAACCAGCCGCCGAAGAAGAAGTAGCGCGGGCAGGCCGCCCGGGCTGGGGGCCCCCGTCGCTGGCGGCAAGTCGCCGGCCCACGCCCCTTTCCCCGCCAACCTCGTGGCGCGCGCCAAAATCGCCACGCCGATTGAATACGTCCGCCCCGCCGTTCGTCGTATGGCTGATGCCCTCGACGGACACCTGTGCCTTGACCCCAGCGGACGTGCGGCGGAGCGTCAAACCATGACCACGCGTCGTGGACGTCCGACTGCGCCTGCGCCAGGAATGGCGCTGCCGCGCGGCGTCTTGCCGCTCGGTCCGGACGCGACCATCATGGGATTTCCCGTGGCGACGCTCGTGCAGTGGCAGGCGCAGGGGCCGCTCGGGGGGCTCCTCTCGCTGCCTCGCCGGCCGCTCCGTTGCCACCCGCGATGAGCGAGTGGGTCACGGTGAAGCACGTCATGGCGGCGATGTGCTGCTCGAAATCGAAGGCGACGGAGTACCTTCGTGCGGCGCTCGGTCGCGCGACCGGCACGGGTCGGCTGCTGCGGGTTCCGGTGGACGAGTGGGAGCGGTGGTCGCGAGAGAACCTCATGGAAGGGCGAAAGAAGGGCCAATGGG
>CAITLX010000125.1 GCA_903893335.1 uncultured delta proteobacterium
CGTTCATCGGCATCCAGGGGGGCAACGCGCTCGACCGCGACGCGGGCGCGCTCGACCTCATCCCCGACGACGGCGTCGTGCGCATCACCCTCGTGCACCTCTCGTCGTCGCGCATCGGCGTGACCAGCTCGCCGCTCAAGCTCGGCGCGCAGGCGGGGCTCACCGACTTCGGTCGCGACTACGTGCGACGCATGAACGACAAGCGCATCCTGGTCGACCTCGCGCACATCGATCGCAAGGGCTTCTTCGACGCGCTCGAGGTGCACGATCGCTCGCAGCCGGTGCTCGCGACGCACACGGGCGTGTCGGGCGTGCTGCCGCACTGGCGCAACCTCGACGACGAGCAGGTGCGCGCCGTGGCCGACCTCGGCGGCACGGTCGGCATCATCTACCAGGACCAGTTCCTCGGCGGCACGATGTGCAGCGGCAAGCTCGCGGCCATCGTCGATCACCTCGAGCACGTCGTCGAGCTCGTGGGCGACGATCACGCGTCGCTCGGCAGCGACTGGGACGGCATGATCGTCGCGCCACGCGACATGCCGACCTGCCTCGAGCTGCCGCGCATCGTGCAGGCCATGCTCGACCGCAAGTGGTCGCCCGACCGCGTGCGCAAGGTGCTCGGCGGCAACGCGCTGCGCACGATCGAGGCCGTGCGCGGCTGAGCGAGCTCAGCGCGTGCCGGCGTCGAGCGCGGGGGGCTCGCCCGGAGCCGCGGGGATCGGCGCGGGGAGATCGGCCTCGGTCAGCGAGCGCGCGGCGATCGTGCCCTTGCCCGGGCCGCTCGAGATCGGGTTCACCGTGCCGAGCGCGACGTCGTCGGCGGTGAACGTGCCCTGCCCGCGCAGCACGCCGGCCGAGTCGGGCGAGAAGCCGAGGTTCATCAGCGCGCCGTGGATGGTCACCGGCGGGCTCTTGACGATCAGCTCGGCGGGCACGTTGCGGAACGCGGCCTCGCCGCCCCCCGTGTCCTCGACGCAGCCGGCGGCGTCGAAGTCGAAGCCGGTCGGGTCGCTCTCGGACTCGGGCTTGGGGAGGTAGTCGCCGAACTCGTCGACGGTGCCGGCGCGCTCGGAGGGGAGCACGCAGCGCGGCGGGCCGGGGAAGACGCGGCACGCGTCGGTGCCCGGGCACGCGGGCGTGCAGCGGCTCGGGTCGCGGTTGCGCGAGGCGTTGGTGAAGCGCCCGATGTACGAGCCCGTCACCGGATCGACCTTCATGTCGACGAAGAGGCGGATCTGCGTGCCGATGGGCTGCTGCACGTCGGACGCCATGAAGAGCATCGAGTGCGCGGGGAAGAGCTTCGAGCCCGTGCCGCTGCACGCGAGGCGGTACGAGAAGGGGAGGTGCTGGCGGTACGTCGTCGCGTTGCCCGAGAGGTCGGCGAGGCCGGGCTCGATGACGATGACGTAGAGCTCGCCGATGCGCAGGGGCTTGGCGAGCGCTGCGGTGAAGATCTGGCCGGCGGCGTCGAGCGCGCCGGTGCCCCCCGTCGCGGTGGTCGAGGCCCCCTGCCACGCGAAGCGGCGGTCGAGCGTGCCGCCCGAGCCCTCGTCGGGGAGGTTGCCCTCGACGTCGCGGGCATCGACGGCGATCGAGATCTGCAGCGTCGCCGGATCGATGGGCTCGGTGAAGCCGATCTGGATGGGGGAGGCGCGGTCGGTCAGGACGTTGCCCTCGGCGCCGAGCAACGACGCCGTCGGCGGCGCCTCGTACTTCGCGCATCCGGCCAGGAGCGCGAGCGTCAGGACGAGCACGAGGTGCAAGGGCAAGGTGCGAGCTCCCATCGAATGAAGGTCGTCGTCGTGCGGTCCGGTCAGGAGAAGAACGTCGTGCGATCCGGTCAGGAGGAGAAGAACGTCGTGCGATCCGCTCAGAAGAAGAACGTCGTGCGGCCCTGCACCAGCACGCTGCGGACGGCCTGGCCGTTCTTGTCCTGAAAGGCGTCGCCGGGGAACAGAATGCCCCCCTCGAGATCGAACGCGAAGTGCTCCTGCCAGCGCCACTGCACGCGACCGTCGAGCTCGGCACCGTAGAAGTGCCCCGGCTTGCCGCCGGCGTAATTGACGAGATCGTCCTCGATGGTGAGCCCGTCGCGCGCTTGCAGCGAGGCGACCGGGTCGACGACGCGCGCGGGCGCCCAGGCGACGAGCACGCCGCCGCGCACCAGCACGTTCTTGTGCGGGTGGAGATCGACCTGCGGGAAGATCGCGAGCGCGTTGGTGAACGCGCCGCGGGTGTTGATCGCCTCGGCGGGGAAGCTGCGCGCCTCGAGGCGACGCAGCGTCTCGACCGCGGCGGCCGACGAGCGCGCCGTCTGGAAGCCGAGCGCGTGGGTGAACATGATGAGGCCGACGTGGGAGTCCTCGGCCCACGTGAACTGCGACAGCGTCGCGCGCGCCTGCGGGTCCTCGTTGCCCGACGCGAAGTCGGCCTCGAGGTAGGCCGTCCAGGCCGGCTTGTCGTAGCGCACGACGGCGCGCGCGCCGAACTGGCGCACGGGTTGATCGACGACAGGATCGTTGGTGATGGCGTGGTACGCGGCGGCGACCTCGCGCGTCGAGCCGATGTTGGCGCCGGCCTCGAGCCCCGCGTGCCAGTCGCCGAAGCGCGACATGGCGCGCAGGCCGAGGGTGTGGAGGCTCGTGCCGTACTGGCGGTCCCAGCGGAAGGCGTCGAAGGCGACGATCTCGGCGGAGGTCCCGCCGCTCCACTTCGGCGCGAGCAGGCGGACGCCCGTCACCCACTCGTTGAGGTCGTCGCCGAAGAGGTTCGGGGCGTCCTGCACGAGCTTGGAGTAGGCGACGAAGAGGAACGCTCCCTCGTTGGGCGAGGTGTTGCGGCGCCCGGCGGGCTTGAAGGCCTCGAGCGGCTTGGTGCCGAACAGGATGCGATCGACGGAGTTGCCGACGCGCGAGAAGCCGAAGCGGTTGCGGCGCCCGTCGCCGTCGTTGCCCTGGATGGCGTTGCCGATCGTCGTCGGCTGCCTGCCGATGCGCAGCAGGCCGAACGGCAGCACCACCTCGCCATAGGCGCGCCGCACCGTGATGGCCTCCTGCGAGCAGAGGCCGTAGCCGTAGGCGTCGTGGGTGAGCGGGTCGCCGCCGCGGAACGCGACGCAGGGGCGCGTGACGTTGGGGCTCTTCGTGCTGACGTTGGCGCCGGCAATGGGCGACGGCGCTTGCCCGTACGTCCCGTTGTCGCCCCACAGCACGCCGTCGAGGGCGTCGGCCGAGACGAACACGCGCACCTGGTCGTGCCAGTCGAGGCCGCCGTCGAGGCGCAGGCGGTGCTCCATCCACGACACGTTGCGGTTCTGCGTCGTGTTGAGCGAGATGGGGTTCACGTAGAGCGCCGCGGCGCGGTACTCGACCGCGCTGCGGAACCCGTAATCGCCCGTGCCGAGCGTGGTGCGCTCGGGGGGCGCCGGCGGATCGGGATCGGACCAGGGCTCGACGGCGCGCGCCGATGTGCCGAGGGTGGCGAGCGCGAGGCAGGCGGCGAACGCGACGAGGTGGGGCCGCATGAAGTGGCGGCACGGTAGCCGCATTCGCGTCGCGGGTGGGGCGCATCGTTGCACCACGGCGCGATTGTGTCCCGGTGCCGGAGCAATGACCCGGAGTCGAGCGCGCGGCGCGATGCCGCCCGCCGAGGCGCCTCACATGAGGCGCTTGAGCCACTTCAGCGTGGCCTCGCTGTAGGGCGGGTAGCGCACGGGCGGGTCGATGAAGGTCGGCTTGTCGAGGACGCTCTTGCGGTGCGTGAACGTCTCGAACGAATGACGGCCGTGGTACGCGCCCATGCCGCTCGGGCCGACGCCGCCGAAGGGCAGATCGTGGGGCACGAGGTGCGACACGACGTCGTTGACGCACGCGCCGCCGGAGCTCGTGCGCGCGAGCACCTCGTCGGCGGCCGAGCGCGAGCCGGTGAAGACGTAGAGCGCGAGGGGCTTGGGGCGCTCGCGCACGAAGGCGATGGCGGCGTCGAGTCCGTCGATCGGCACGATGGGCAGGATGGGCCCGAAGATCTCCTCGCACATCACGGGGGCGTCGAGCGGCACGTCGCGCAGCAGCGTGGGCGCGAGGTAGCGCGTCTCCGTGTCGTAGGTGCCGCCGACGACGACGTCGCCGGCCGACAGCAGGCCGACCAGCCGCTTGAGGTGGCGCTGGCTCACGATGCGCCCGAAGTCGGGGCTCGCCTTCGGATCGGCGCCGTAGAACGCCGTGATGCACGCGCGGATGCGCTCGACGAACTGCTCCTCGACGCTCGCGTCGACCAGCACGTAGTCGGGGGCGACGCAGGTCTGGCCCGCGTTGAAGAACTTGCCCCACGCGATGCGGCGCGCCGCGACGTCGAGGTCGGCGTCGCGCAGCACGATGGTGGGGCTCTTGCCGCCGAGCTCGAGCGTCATGGGCGTGAGGTGCTTGGCCGCGGCGGTCATGACCACGCGCGCCACCGCGCCGTTGCCCGTGTAGAAGATGTGGTCGAAGCGCTCGGCGAGCAGCGTGGTCGTCTCGGCGACGGCGCCCTCGACGACGTGCACCGCCTCGCGGTCGAGGTACTTCGGGACGAGCTCGGCGAGCAGCGCGGAGCTCGCCGGGCTGACCTCGCTCGGCTTGAGCACCACGGCGTTGCCGCCGGCGATGGCGCCCGCGAGCGGCGAGAGCGAGAGCTGCATCGGGTAGTTCCACGGCGCGATGACGAGCACGACGCCGAGCGGGTCGTGCTCGATGCGCGAGCGCGCCGGCTGCACGAAGAGCGCCGACGCCACGCGCTTGGGCGCGGCCCACGAGCGCAGGTGGCGCGCGATGTAGCGCGCGTCGTCCACGATGTAGTTCGTCTCGGCCGCCCAGCTCTCGAAGCTCGGCTTGCCCAGGTCGCTCGCGAGCGCCGCGACGAAGCGCGCCTCGTTCTCGAGCACCATGCGCTCGAGCTGCCGCAGCTGCTCGAGGCGCCACTCGATGGGGCGCGTGACGCCGCGGTCGAAGGCTGCGCGCGCGCGCGCGACGGTCGCGACGATGGCGGGGTGGACGTCGAGCGGCGCGCCAGCTTCGCGTGCCGCGGGCGGGGGAGAGACCTGGGCGGTGGTCATGGCTCGCGCATCGTAGCGCCGAAGCGCCCGCGCCGGGGGCGGACCGCCCGGGAGCGACCGGCGAGCGAATCGAGCTACCATCGGCGACCCGCCGCATGACCGAGACCACCGCCGAAGCTCCCGCGTCCGCGCCGCGCGCGCATGCGGCGCGACGATGGGCGCGTCGCGTCGCGCCGCCGGTCATCGTCGGCGCGGTGCTCGTGGCGCTCGTGCGCAGCGCCGGCCCCGCGCGCGTCGCCGCGGCGTTGCACGAGGGGCACCTCGCGCCGCTGTTGCCCATCGCCCTGCTGGTGACCGCGGCCGTGCTGCCGCTCGTCGCGATGTGGGATCTCGTCGTCTTGCGCGCGGCGCTCGGCGGCGGCCGCTTCGCCGACGTGCTGCGCGCCAAGGCGGCGGCCGCTCCGCTGCTCATCCTCAACTCGGGCGCCGCGGGCGGGGCCTACGCGCTCTGGATCGCGCGCCGCCTCGGCGCGAGGCCGGTCGAGGCGGTCGGCGTCGTGCTCTACGTCGTCTCGAGCGATCTGGCGGCCGTCTCGGTCGTCGCGCTCGGCGCGATGCTCGCGGGCACCACGCACGTGCCGCTCGCGCTGCGCGTCTTGCCC
>CAITLX010000126.1 GCA_903893335.1 uncultured delta proteobacterium
CGCCCCCAGCGCCGCGGAGCCCGCCGGAGCACGCTGCGCCGTGGGCCCTGCGTCTGGCGCGGGGGGCGCGCCGCGCGTTCGGCACCCCAGCGCGAGGAGCGCGGCGGTCGCGAGGCAGGGGGCGCGCACCGGGAGGGTCTACCACGACGCGCGGGGGGCCAAGGCGACGTGCTAGCGTCCGGCCATGGCGGTCGACGCGATGGCGGCGCAGATGGCGCAGTTGCTCGCGGGCAGCGAGCTCGAGGAGCTGACCGAGGTCGTGCGGCGCTGGGCCCTCGAGGCGCCGACCCCGCGGCTCAAGGCGCAGTACGAGCAGTTCGGCGCGCGGATGATCGAGCTCAAGCGCGCGCTCGCCCACGCGCCCGTCGCGCCGACGCGCGAGGAGCTCGAGGTGGCGCTCGCCATGATGCTCAAGCTCGCGGCGGGCGCCGGCGGTCGCTGAGCGGTCCCTCCAGCGGGACCGGTCACGAGTCTCGCCGACGCCTCCGGAGCGCGACGCGCCGACACGTCAAAGTGCGCCCGCGCGCCGACAGGGCGTTGCCCCTCGCTCGACCGGCGACTAACGATCCGAGCACCATGTCCGACGACGCTCGCCGCTCGGTGTCCATCCGCGGTCGCATCCTCTACGTCACCGACGACCCCGAGCAGCTTCGCGCGCAGCTCGCCGGCGCAGACCTCGCATACGACCCCGCGCGCCGGCTCGTCGACAACATCTCGACCGACGAGCTGACCCCCGGCTGGGTTTGCTACTACTACGACGAGACGCTCGCTCGGTACTGCCTGGTCGGCTTGCGCGGCGGCGTCGTCGGCCGCGACGACATCAAGAACGGCGGCTTCGCCGTCATCGTCAGCGGCGCCTCCAAGGGCTGCGGCTCGTCTCGCGAGACGGCCCCCTACGCCGAGCTCGGCGCGGGCGTGCGCCTGGTCATCGCGAAGAGCATCGAGAAGATCTACGGCCAGAACGCGCAGAACATCGGGCTGCTGACCTCGACCGACTTCTCGCTGATCGAGCGCATCGGCCGCGGCGAGGCGCTCTCCATCGACGAGTTCACGCGCGGGCTCGACCCCATCAGCGCGAGCGTCGTCGAGCACGGCGGGCTCTTCGCCTACAACCGCGCGCGGCTCGCGGGCGAGGTCGCGCCGCCCCCGGTGCTCACCGCCGCGCGCCCCATGACGCTCTGCGAGAAGATCATCGCCGCGCACGCCGTCACCGACGCGGCGTCGGGCAAGGCGGGCGTGCCCGCGGTCGCGCCGGGCGACGCGCTCTTCGCGCGCACCGACGTGCGCTTCTCGCACGAGTACGTCACGCCGATGGCCGACGCGCTCTTTCGCCACGGCTTCGGCGCCGACGCCACGGTCACCGACCCGGCGAGCGTGTTCGCGTTCCGCGACCACCTCACGTTCCTCGACCTCGTGATGCCCGAGGCGCACCGCAAGCTCGGCCTCGGCGAGCAGGCGGCCTCGCTCGCCGCCGTGCAGGAGACGTTCACCCGCCGCCACGGCATCAAGCTGTACGGCGAGGTGCACCGCGACGGGAAGCTCGTGGGCTCCGAGGCCATCTGCCACAACAAGGTCATCGAGGAGCTCGCGCTCCCCGGGCAGCTCGTCATCGGCACCGACTCGCACACCTGCATGGCCGGCGCGCTCGGCTGCTTCGCGTTCGGCGTCGGCTCGACCGACATGGCCAACGCGTGGCGCACGCGCGACGTGCGCGTGCAGGTCCCCGAGACGGCGCGCTTCGTCCTGCGCGGGCGGCTGCGCGACGGCGTGTGCGCCAAGGACGTGATGCTGCACCTGCTCGCGCAGCCCTTCTGGCGCACCGGCCAGGGCATCGGCAAGGTGCTCGAGTTCGCAGGCGACGGCGTGCGCGCGATGTCGCTCGACGAGCGCGCGACGCTCACCAACATGGCCGTCGAGGCAGGCGGCTTCACCGGCATCATCGAGGCCGACGAGGTGGTCGTCGACTACCTCGTCGCGCAGCGCGGGCTCGACGCCGACGCGGTGCGCGCGCGCATCGTGCGGGCCGACCCCGACGCGTCGTACCTCGCCACCTTCGAGGTCGATCTCGCGTCGATCGAGCCGATGGTCGCGCTGCCCGGCGACCCTCGCAACGGCGTGCCGCTGCGCGACCTCGAGGCGAAGGTGGGGGGCCCCGTGAGGATCGACGTCGCGTACGGCGGCTCGTGCACCGGAGGCAAGAAGGCCGACATGGACATGTACGCGGCGGTGCTCGGCGCCGCCGTCGCCAAGGGGCGCCGCGTCGCCGACGGGGTGCAGCTCTTCCTCCAGTTCGGCTCGCAGGACATCCGCCGCTACGCCGAGCAGCGCGGCTACCTCGAGATCTTCGCGAAGGCCGGCGCAGAGCTCGTCGACCCCTCGTGCGGCGCGTGCATCAAGGCTGGGC
>CAITLX010000127.1 GCA_903893335.1 uncultured delta proteobacterium
AGCGCGACGCGAGCGAGCGCGTCGCGGTGCTCGCCGACGGCCGCGTCGCCTGCCTGGTGCCGCCGCGGGGCGACGCGCGCGGCAAGCTGCGAGTCGTCGGCGCCGCGACGACCGAGGCGGCGCTCGACCTCGCGGGTGCGGAGCTGCCCGCGGGCACCCTCTGGCTCGACGGCCTCGACGCGCGCGGTCCGTCGAGCGTCGCCGGCTGGGTCGAGACGGGGGGGCGCCTGCGCGGCGTCGAGGTCGGTCTCGACGGGCACGTCACGCTCGCGAAGACGATGGTCGAGACCGAAAGCGCGGTCGTCGCCGGCCGCTGGGCGCTCGCCTCGACCGGCGCCGCGCGCGGCTCCGCGAGCTACGACGGCGGCGCGACCTGGCAGCCGATCGATCTCCCGATCGACCTCGCGCATCGCGGCGACGACGCGGCGCCCACCGCCCGCGCGTGCGGGCCGGTCGGCTGCGCGCTGCCCGGCTGGCTGCGCGTCGGTTGGGGCCCGTCGTCGATGCGCGCACCCCCTGCGCCTCCGCTCGCGCGCGCCCCCGTCGCCCCGGTGCGGGGCCACACCATGCGGTGCGCGCCGACAGGCGAGGCCGTGGCACCCACGCCCGACCCGTCTGTAGTTTCCAGGCAAGTGCCGGGTTTGCGCGTATCGGCAAAGTCTGCGCCGGCGCGGTCGCGCCCTGGTGCACAAGGCTCCCCGGCGCCGAGCGCATCGGCGCGCGTCGCGGCCAGGCCCCCGCCGTCCCCCGCGCGCGCGGCTGCGCCCAAGCCTGCCCCGTCTCCGGCGCGCTCGGCTGCACCCACGCCCGTCCCACCTCCCGCCCGCCCTCCCACGCCCGCGGTGGTCTCTCCCTGGGCGTCGCTGCGCGGAGCGCCGCCGCCTCGGCTCGACCCGGGCGAGCGAGGGCTCGACGCGGGCACCGACCCCCCCGCGACCGTCGCGGCGCGCGTCTACGCGTGGGGGCCACGCACCGCCGACTGGGGGCGCACGGGGCGGTGGCAGGCGCGCTTCGACGACCGCTTCGCGCTCGACGGCGTGCGCTCGACCGCGGTGACGGTGTCCGCGTTCGCCGACGAGGACGCGGTGGCCGACGCCTTCGGCCTGCTGCCCGGAGCGGTCGTCGTGTGGAGCGCGCTTCTCGACGCGTCGGGGCGCGCAGCCGCGCTGGCGGGCTGCCGCGGCAGCCGGTGCGAGCTCTGGGGCGCGCGCGACGGCGTGCCGCTCGCGGCCTGGAGGGGGCTCGATCTGGGCGGGCGCGTCGATCAGCCCGTCTCCATGGTGCGCGCGGGCGCGACCGACTGGCTGCTCGCGCCTGCGTCCGGGCAGACGATCTCGCAGGCCGTCGCTCTTTGGCGGGTCGATGCAGGGGTCGCGCGCCTCGTGACGAAGCTCGCGCGCGCGGGCGCCTCGGGCGCCGACGGTCCGCGCCTCGTGCGCCGCGCGCGTGGCGACGGGCTCGGCGTGCTGCTCACGGGCGCGGCGGCGTTCGGCCACGCGGGGCGCGACTACTACGTGGTGCCCCTCGACGAGACGAGCGGCGCGCCGGGCGAGCCGCAGCGCCTCGCGTCCACCAGCCTCGACGGCGTGACGCTCGCGGCGTGCGCTCCCGACGACGACGGCTGGCTCGTCGACACGATGCTCTCACCGAGCCCCGCGCTGCGCGGCGCAGCGGGCGGCGTGCCGGACGTGAACACGATCGAGCTGCGGCTGCGGCTCGATCCAGGCCGCGCGTGCGTCGAGGCGATGGCCGCGCGCGGCGAGGGGGCCGCGCGGTGGCGAGGTGCGCCGCCGACGGTGCCCGCCGGGCTCGACGTCGCGCTCGTCGTCTCCGACCCGGCGAGCGGCGCACGCGCGCGCTGGCGCTGCGCGGAGTGAGTCACGGCGCCCCGGCGCCACCGCGTGGCACACCATCTGCAACGCTGCGCCGCGTCCGCGTGAAGCGAGGCCACCCCCCCTGGCCCCTTTGCGCGGACGCTTTTCTTCCATCGGGGGTATGCTCCGCGCCGCGCTTCGCGCGCTCGGAGGCTCCTCGTGACCCGTTCCTTCGCTTCTTCGCTTCGTGGCAGTGCGATCGTCCTCGCCTGCCTGACCGCCGCCTCGTGCAGCAGCTCGTCCGAGGAGACCCCCGCGGTCGACGCGGGCACCGACTCGCCGAGCAACGGAGCCTGCACGGCACCGCCGGCGCAGCCTGCGCCCGTGCTCGCGCCCGGCGAGGTCTGCTACCCGGCCGAGCCCGAGTCGATCAAGATCCGCTGGCTGCCCGACTCCTACCAGGCGATGCCCGGTCACGCGCGCGACCTCGTCGTGCAGGTCGGCCCCGACTTCTGCTCCCCGACGTCGCTCGACCTCACCGTCGACGACCCCACCATCGTCACCGCGTGCCCCGACAGCAACGTCGACCTGCGTCACCCCGCGGTGAACGTGAAGGTGACGGCCCTCAAGCTCGGCACGACGAAGGTCACGGCGCGCATCCCGCGCGGCGACGGCACCTTCGCCACCGCCGAGCTCCCGATCGAGGTGCGCGCGGGCGATCTCGCGGCGTGCTCGGGTACGGCGAGCGGCACGGTGCACGCGGGCTCGTCGTTCGACGGCACCGCTGGCCTCGTGGGCGCCTCGGTCGCGCTGCCGGCCGGCGCCGCGAAGCCGAACCTCAACGCGTACCTCTGGCACGTCGACGATTTCGACGTGTCGCTCGGCTGCGGCGCGAGCGCCGAGACGCCCGACCTCGTCGCGCTCGGCCCCGCCATCTCGATCACCCCCGTGGACGCGAAGGGCTGGACGTTCCCGCGCGAGATCCCGATCACCATCCCGGTCGATCCCGCGCGCGTGCCGGACGCCGGGCGCTTGCGCCACGTGCAGGTCTGGTTCTCGAGCCCGCACTACAAGGAGCCCCGCCCCATCGCCGTCACCGACCCGCACCTCTACGAGGAGGGCGGCGTGTGGCGCATGGGCTTCTCCGTCTCGGCGCTCGGCACCTACCAGGCGCTCGTCCCCAAGGACGCCGGCGCGAAGAAGTTCACCCGCCACCTCACGCACCGCGCGGTCATCGGCATCTCGATGGGCGGCGGCGGCACGGCGATGTTCGGCGCGCGCCACCACGACAAGTTCGACGTCCTCGCGCCGCTCGGCGGCCCGGTCGACTGGACGTGGATGATGCACAGCATCGAGAACAACCACATCGCGGGCTTCCGCACGAACGACGGCGTCACCGCGCCGACGACCGCCATCACCGCGCAGGAGCTCGCGCAGAGCGAGCCGCCGCTCTACCCCTACGAGCACCGCCAGACGTTCAACCAGTGGTGGTACGAGTTCCCGCGCGAGGGCAACGGCGGGCGCTTCGCGCGCGACGAGTACACGCAGATCTTCCGCGATCTCGCGCTGATGTTCGGCAACCCCAACGGCCAGAACGACGCGCCCGGCGCCGAGAACCTCCCCGCCGGCGTCCCGCCCGACAGCAAGTCGGTCGTCGGCGATCACCCCGGCCACGAGTGCCAGGTGTGGGTCGATCCGATCGACGGCGACCCGAACAAGGCCAAGCAGGACGAGCTGTCCAACCAGTGCCCGACCGAGCGCTGCAAGCCGGGCAACCAGCTGCGCCTGACCAACTACTACGACGACGAGTACAACTCGAAGGGCACCTGGCCGGTCATCACGGTGTGCGACGGCTCGCAGCTGAACAACACCGCCGCCGAGGCCCTCTCGCCCTACGCCAACACGTGGCTGCCCGACGGCTCGCCCGACCTCTCGCAGTCCAACCGCGTGCCGCTCGAGATCGGCCTGGCGGTCGACTACAACGACGACGGCGTCCGCCAGAGCAACGAGCCGATCATCCGCGCCGGCCACGAGCCGTGGAAGGACTTCGGCACCGACGGCAAGGCCGACGCGGACGAGACCGGCTACGTGAAGGGCGTCAACGAGGACCCGGCCGGCGACGACTACCACGCGCAGTTCAACCCGAGCGGCACCGAGGGCGACGGCCGCTGGCAGCAGGGCGAGCCGTACGACGACTTCGGCCTCGACGGCGTGGCGAACACGCCCGACCCGGGCAAGGCCTACGACCACGGCGAGGGCGACGGGGAGTTCACGGCCAGCAAGGGCCTGGCGACCTTCTGGGAGCGCGACTCGCACAGCATCGTGCGCCAGTGGTCGACGCCCCCCGGCGGCGCGTTCGACGACGCGGCGCTCTCGCGCACCGACTGGTGGGTCGATGGCGGCACGCGCGATCTCTTCAACTTCGCGGTCGACGGCCAGCACCTGGTCGGCGCCCTCGCGGCGCGCGGTCGCAACGCCTCGTACTACTCGAAGGTCGCCTACCTGCCGGGGCAGGACCGCGGCGCGGCCGACTCGTTCAACGCCGGCGCGATCCCGTGGGAGGACGTCCCGGGCGTCGTGCTGCACCGCTACGGCTCGGTCGATCCGTCCGCGCAGGAGATCAAGGAGGGCAGCGGGCAGCACGTCGGCACCGCGATCGAGGTGACGCAGCGCCTGCAGTCGGCGCTCTACTTCATCGGCTCGCGCTGGCCCGACGCGCCGCACACGTTCGTCGAGCCCTCGCAGATCGACCCCGCCGACGGCGCGTCGAACTGCGAGCTCATCGGCAACTGCACGGTCAACTTCAAGTCGAAGGGTGGCCGCACGGGTCCGGTCGGCATCACGCTGCCGCCCGGTTACGCGAACAAGAAGCAGCAGGGCGAGCGCTACCCCGTCATCTACCTGCTGCACGGCTACGGCCAGGGCCCGCAGGATCTCGAGGCGGCGATCGTCTTCCTCGCCAACTGGATGAACGCGCGCACCGACACGGCCGCGACGCGCCTCGCCAAGTCGATCCTCGTGTACGTCGACGGCCGCTGCCGCACGAGCGACTCGGGCGAGCCCGAGTGCATCCGCGGCACCTTCTTCACCGACAGCGTCCGCGCGACGGGCGCTCAGGACGAGACGTGGTGGCTCGAGCTGATGGACTACGTCGATCAGAACTACCGCACCATGGGCCCGAGCGACGTGGAGTGGAAGCCCTGAAGCAGGCTCCTCGCGCGCCGACTCGGGCGCGCGCGACGTAGGCGCACGAAGTGGGATTCGCCGCTCTCGCCGCGCTGACCCTGCTCGCGTTCGCCGCCGCGGCGGGCGTCGCGGTGCGCCTCGCGTACGGCTCGCGCGCCGAGCGCATGCTCGCCACGTTCCTCTGCTGGAACCTGACTGTCCTGCTGCCCATCCACGCGCTGGGCCTCACGCACGCGCTGACGGCCCGCAACCTCGCGATCGCGTCGGCGGCGTTCTCGCTCTGCGTGCTCGTCGCGTCGAGCGCGCGCACGCCTCGGGGCGCGCATCTGCGCGCCGTCGGCGCGACGCTGGGAGACCTCGCGCTGCTGCCGCGCGACGCGCTGGCCGAGTGCCTGCGGCGCCGCAGCCTCGTCCTGGTGGGGCCGGTGCTCGTGCTGGGGCTGCTCGCGTGGACGGCCTGGCTCACCTGGCTCGCGCCGCACGCGAGCTGGGACGGCATCTGGTACCACGACACCGGCGTCGGCTACGCGATCCAGGAGCACGGCTACGGCTACTGGTCGATGCAGAGCACGTTCGTGCAGCAGGCGAACGGCTACCCGCGCAACTGCGAGATGACCAACCTCTGGTTCGTCATCTTCACCGACCGCCGGCTGCTCGAGCTCCCCAACAGCATCGTCGCCGTGCCGTTCGTGCTCGCGACCTACGTGCTCGCGCGCCGCTTCTCGTCCGACCGCGTCGCGGCCATCGGCTGGGCGTGCGCGATCTTGCTGATGCCCGGCTCCGCGCTCGAGCTCCGCAGCACCTACGTCGATCTGCACGTCGCGGTCTTCCACCTCGCGGCGATGCACTTCGTCACGCGGCCCGGCATGCGCATCCGCGACGGGTGGATGGCGGCGCTCACCCTCGCGCTGCTCGTCGGCTCGAAGGGCACCGCGCTGGTGTGGACCCCGGTGCTCGCGCTGCTCGCGGTCGCGTGGCTCGCGGCGCACACGCGCCGCCGCGCGCGCGCGTTCGCGCTCACCGTCGCGGGCAGCGTCGTCGTCATCTGCGCGATGGCGTCGCTGACCTACCTGCGCAACTGGCTGCACTGGCACAACCCCGTCTGGCCCGTGACCGTGCGCATCGACAAGCTGCACATCCACTGGCCGGGCCTCGGCGACATGGGCGCGCTCGACCGCGACCGCCCGCTCAAGGTCATCCTCGGCGAGATCGCCGCCGTGCCCACGCCCGGCCACGACTTCGCCGACTCGCGGCAGTTCGGCTACGGCCTCGCGGTCCCGTTCCTCCTGCTGCCGCTCGCCGGGCTCGGCCTCGCGTCGGCGCTGGTCGCGTTCGGGCGCGACGCGGCGCGCCGCCTCCTGCGCGCGGCACCCTCGCCCGACCTGCCGAAGGTCACGGCGCTGCTCGTGCTCGCGCTCTACACGTTCTTCTGCATGAAGGCCTCGCCCGAGCTGCGCGAGGCTCGCTACAACCTGCACCTGCCGGTGGGACTGATGCTCCTGGTCGCCTGGCTCGACGGGCGACGGCCCGCCGCCGGCCTCGGCGCCGCGGCGGCCGCGGCGAGCATCGTGCTGTTCGGCATCAACCTCTGGTGGGCCGACCCGCCGGTGGGCGAGATCGGCTGGGACGAGGCGAAGGCGTACGCGGCGATGTCGCCCGAGGCGCGCGCGACCACGCCCCCGAAGAAGAACGGCTGGACGCTGCCGCACGCGACGATGGTGGCGCGCGAGCGCGAGCTTGGGCCGGGCGCCGTCGTGGCGTACGGCGAGGGGACGACCTTCCCGAGCGTGCTGTGGAACGAGCGCTACTCGAACCGCCTCGTCTACGTGCCGGACGGCCCGCCGGCGACGGTGCTGGCGCGGCTCGACGAGCTCGGCGCGAGGTGGGCGGTCGATCGCGCGCCCGGCGGCGTGTTCGCCGCGGCGCAGTCGCGCCCCGACCTCTGGGAGCCGATCGGCCTCGCGAGCGCGGGCTACCCGACGACGGCGTTCCGGCGAAAGCCCGTCGCCGCGCCGGCCGCGCGCTAGGCCTTCGCGACGAGCGCGCGCACGACGTCGGGCTTGATCACCTTGCCGACGGCGTTGCGCGGGAGCGCGTCGACGCGCACGAAGGCGCGCGGCACCTTGTACGCGGCGAGGCGCTCCTTGGCCCAGGCGCGCATCGCGCCCTCGTCGTCGAGCGCCGCCTCGAAGCCCGCGCGCGCGACGACGACGGCCACCACGCGATCGCCCCACGTCTCGTCGGGCACGCCCACCACGGCGACCTCGGCGATGGCCTCGTGCTCGCGCAGCGCGTCCTCGATCTCGAGGGCCGAGAGCTTGTAGCCACCGCTCTTCAGGATGTCGACGGAGGTGCGGCCGAGGATGCGCAGGTAGCCCCCCTCGCCGCGCTCGGCGACGTCGCCCGAGCGAAACCAGCCGTCGGTGAACGCGGCGCGCGTCGCCTCGTCGCGCCCGAAGTAGCCGCGGAACACGCTCGGGCCGCGCACCCAGATCTCGCCGGGCTCGCCGGGCGCCGCGTCGCGACCGTCGTCGCCGACGAGCCGAAGCTCGACGGTGGGGAGCGGCAGGCCCACGCTGCCAGCGCGCCGCTCGCCTTCGATGGGGTTCGACATCCCGACGCCGATCTCGGTCATGCCGAAGCGCTCGACCGGCAGGCTGCCCGCCACCGCGCCCCAGCGCCCCGCGAGGCGCGCGGGCAGCGCGGCCGAGCCGCTCGTCGCGAGGCGCAGCGCGCGTGCGCCGGCCGTCCAGCGCGCGCGCGTGGGCTCGTCGGCCGCGTCGAACGCGTCGAGCAGCTTCTGGTACATCGTCGGCACCGCCATGAGCACCGTCGAGGTGGCCATCGCGTCCCACGCGGCGACGGCGTCGAACCTCGGCAGCATGCGCGCGGACGCCCCCGCGAAGAGCGCGGTGAGCAGCGAGATGCCGAGCCCGTGCAGGTGGTGCAGCGGCAGCGCGTGCAGCAGCACGTCGCGCTCGCTCCAGCCCCACGCGTCGCCGAGCAGCGTCGCCTGCACGGCGAGGTTGGCGTGCGTGATCATCGCCCCCTTGGGGCGCCCCGTGGTGCCGCTCGTGTAGAGCATCAGCGCGACGTCGTCGTCGTGTGCAGGGGCCGCGGGTCGCCCGCCGGGCGCGGCCACGAGATCGGCGGCGCGCACGACGCGACGCGCGCCGACGACCGGCTCGATGCGCGCGCGAAGGTCGTCGGACACGACGAGGGTGTCGACCTGGGCGTCGTCGAGGAAGTACGCGAGCTCGGCGGCGGGGTAGAGCGGCGAGAGCGGGACGGAGACGCCGCCGGCCAGCA
>CAITLX010000128.1 GCA_903893335.1 uncultured delta proteobacterium
CCCGAAGTACATCCCGGGCCTCAAGCGCGCGACCAACATGGGCGTGATCTTCCCGCTCTCGTACTTCCACCTCACCCAGGAGATGGTCCGCGTCGGCGCGTGCACCGAGACACCCGTGCGCGTCTCGGGCGTCGACGTCGTGCCGCTCGAGTTCTCGGTGGCGCACATCCTGTCGCGCCGCGCCGAGCTCTTGCGCGCCGCGGGCGTCACGGGGCCCGGCGGATGCCTCAAGGTCGTCGTCGGCGGCACCAAGCGCGGCGAGCCGCGAACCTACGTCTTCTCCCTGTCGTCCTCGACCGCGGGCGCGGGCGAGGGCACGGGCATCCCCGCCGCCGTCGGCGCGGTGCTCATGGCGCGCGGCAAGATCACGCGCCTCGGCGTGTTCCCCCCCGAGGCGGGCGTCGACCCGCTCGACGTGCTGCCGCTCGCCATGGAGATGGTCGCCCACCTCAAGGTCAACAGCGGCGGCGAGACGATCCACGTCGAGAGCATCGACGCAGCGGGCAACCGCGAGACGATCCCGCTCGCGTTCTGAAGCGATGCCCTGGTTCATCGGGCACGACCTCGGCACAGGCGGCGTCAAGGCCGTCCTGGCCGACGAGCGCGGCACCATCGCGGCGACCGCGTTCGCGAAGTACCCCCTCACCCACCCGCAGCCGCACTGGGCCGAGCAGCGCCCCGACGACTGGTGGGACGCCATCGCGAAGACGACGCGCGAGCTGCTCGCCACGAGCGGCCTCGCGCCGTCCGACATCGCCGCGCTGGGCTGCGCGGGGCAGATGCTCGCGCTCGTGCCCATGGGCGCCGACGCGCGCCCGACGCGGCCGGCGATCTCGTGGCTCGACGCGCGCGCCGAGCAGCAGGCCCGCGCGATGATCCGCAGGTCCGGCGGCGCGCGGCTCATGTACCTGCTCGCCGGCGCGCTGCCGACGGGCAAGGACATCGTCGCGAAGATCGCGTGGCTGGCCGAGCACGAGCCCGACGTGTTCGCCCGCACGGCCGCCTTCTGCGACGCGACGGGCTACGTCGTCGCGCGCGCGACCGGGCGGCTGGTGTGCGACCCGACCTGCGCGGGGGGCACCGGCATCGTCGACGCGAAGACGTTGCGCTGGTCGCGCCTGCTCGCGTGGCTCGCGCGCGTGCCCATCGAGAAGCTCCCGCCGATCCTGCGCAGCACCGACATCGTCGGCGGTCTGACGGACGAGGCGGCGAGCGACCTCGGGCTCGCTCCCGGCACGCCCGTCATCGCGGGCATGGCCGACATCCCGGCCGCCGCCGTCGGGTCGGGGGCCACGGGTCACGGCGACGCGCACGTCTACCTCGGCACCTCGTCGTGGATCGGCGTCACCTCGCGCAAGCCCGGCTCGGTCGCCGCCGCGGGCATCGCGTCGGTGCCCGCGGGCGACTCGAGCCTGTCGCTGCTCATCGGCGAGTCCGAGACGGCCGGCGCGTGCGTCGACTGGCTGCTGCGCACCGCGGGCGTCGCCGACCAGGCGCGCGCCGACCTCGACGCGCTCGCCGCGTCGGTCGAGCCGGGCGCCGAGGGGCTGCTGTTTCTCCCCTGGATGTTCGGCGAGCGCTCGCCGGTGCCCGACGCGAAGGTGCGCGGCGCGTTCATCAACCTCTCGCTCGAGCACGGCCGCGCGCACCTGCTGCGCGCAGTCTACGAGGGGGTCGCGCACAACCTCGCGTGGATCCTCGACGCGATGGGGCAGACGGGCCACGCGTGCCCGACGCTGCGCGCCATCGGCGGCGGCGCGCAGAGCGACCTCTGGCTGCAAGTGCTCGCCGACGTGACGGGGCGCCGCGTCGATCGCGTCGCCGACGCGCAGCAGGCCGGCGC
Organism: uncultured delta proteobacterium; assembly: GCA_903893335.1. GTDB lineage: Bacteria > Myxococcota_A > Polyangia > Polyangiales > Polyangiaceae > CAITLX01. The sequence continues at coordinate 1,844 of CAITLX010000128.1, forward strand.
GCTCGGCATCGCGCTCACGGCCGCCGTCGCGACCGGCGCGATCGCGTCGCAGGCGAGCATCGCCGACGTGGTGCGCGTGACGACGAGCTTCTCGCCG
>CAITLX010000129.1 GCA_903893335.1 uncultured delta proteobacterium
GGCGGGCGGGTGACGAGGCGGGCGCCGGCTCAGGCCTGCGGCTTCGAGCCCGGGACGTGCAGCGCGGGGTTCATCGCGCGCGCGAGCTGCTCGTAGAGCGCGTACTTCTCGCGCACGTCGTGCTGCGCCTGCGCGATCATCTTCTTGTACTCGGCGGGGTGGGCCTGCTCCACCTGACGGAAGCGCGACTCGCCCTTCACGAACTCCGAGAGGTCGATCTTCGGGGCGGGGCTGTCGAGCTTGAGGGGCGACTCGCCCTTGGCCACGCGGCGCGGGTCGTAGCGGAACAGCGGCCAGTAGCCCGAGTCGACCGCGCGCGCCTGCTGGTCGAGCGCGTCGGAGAGATCGTAGCCGTGCGCGATGCAGTGCGCGTACGCGATGACGACCGACGTGCCGGGGTAGCTGTCGGCCTCCTTGATGGCGTTGACCGTCTGGCCGTCCTTCGCGCCCATCGCGACGCGCGCGACGTAGGGGTGCCCGTAGCTCATCGCGAGCATGGCGAGGTCCTTCTTCGCCAGCGCCTTGCCGGCGACCGCGAACTTCGCGGCGGCGCCCATGGGCGTCGCCTTCGACGCCTGCCCGCCGGTGTTGGAGTAGACCTCGGTGTCGAGCACGAGGATGTTCACGTCGCGCCCCTGCGCGATGACGTGATCGAGCCCGCCGTAGCCGATGTCGTAGGCCCAGCCGTCGCCGCCGACGATCCACACCGAGCGGCGCACGAGCGAGTCGGCGATCGCCATGAGCCAGCGCGCCTCGAGCGACGCGTTGCCCTCGAGCCGCTGGCCGACGAGCTTCACGCGCTCGCGCTGCTCGGCGAGCCCGACCTCGTTCATCTGGTCGGCGCCGAGGATGCCTGCGACGAGCTCGTCGCCCAGGACGGAGCCGAGCGTCTGGACGAGCTCGCGCGCCTGCTCGTTCTGCTTGTCGATGGCCAGGCGGATGCCGTAGCCGAACTCGGCGTTGTCCTCGAACAGCGAGTTGGCCCACGCCGGGCCGCGCCCGTCGGCGTTGGTCGTGTACGGCGTCGTCGGGAGGTTGCCGCCGAAGATCGACGAGCAGCCGGTCGCGTTCGCGATGACGGCGCGATCGCCGTACAGCTGCGTGAGGAGCTTGACGTAGGGCGTCTCGCCGCAGCCCGTGCACGCGCCGGAGAACTCGAAGAGCGGCTCGAGGAACTGCGTGCCCTTCACGTCGAGCCGCACATGCGCGCGCGGCGGGTCGGGGATGTCGAGGAAGAACGCGAAGCGCTCGCGCTCGGCGTCGCGGTGCAGATCGGCCGCCTCCATGCGCAGCGCGCGCTTGCCCTTCTCGGTCTTCGACTCGGCGGGGCAGATCTCGACGCAGAGCGTGCAGCCCGTGCAGTCGTCGGGCGCGACCTGCAGCGCGTAGCGCGCGCCCTTCACGTCCGAGCTCTTGAAGTCCATCGAGAGGAAGCCCGCGGGCGCGCCCGCGAGCGCGTCGGGCGGGAAGAACTTGGGGCGGATGGCCGCGTGCGGGCAGATGAGCGCGCACTTGTTGCACTGGATGCAGAGGCTCGTCTCCCAGACCGGAAGCTCGAGCGCGATGGCGCGCTTCTCCCACTTCGAGGTGCCGCTCGGCCAGGTGCCGTCGACGGGGAACGCCGAGACGGGCAGCAGGTCTCCCTTGCCCGCGAGCATGAGCGCCGTCACGCGCTGCACGAAGTCGGGCGCCGACGCAGCCACGGCCGGCGGACGCACCGCGCCGCCGACCGCGCGCCCCTCGGTCTTCACCGGGTAGAGGTGCGCGAGGGTGTGATCGACTGCGGCGAAGTTCTTCTCGACGACGTCGGCGCCCTTGCGCGCGTACGTCTTCTCGATGCTGTGCTTGATGTGCGCGATGGCCTCGTCGCGCGGGAACACGCCCGAGATCGCGAAGAAGCACGTCTGCATGATGGTGTTGATGCGCACCCCCATGCCCGTGTCGCTCGCGACCTTGTAGGCGTCGATGACGTACAGGGTGAGCTTCTTGTCGAGGATCTGGGCCTGCACCTCGCGCGGCAGCCGCTCCCACACCTCGTCGGGGCCGTGCGTCGTGTTGAGCAGCAGCGTGGCGCCCTGGTCGGCGTTCTCGACGACCTCGTACTTCTCGAGGAAGCCGAACTGGTGGCACGCGACGAAGTTGGCGCGCGTGACGAGGTACGCGCTGCGGATGGGCCGGGGGCCGAAGCGCAGGTGGCTGATGGTGACCGAGCCGGACTTCTTCGAGTCGTAGACGAAGTAGCCCTGGGCGAAGAAGGGGGTGTCCTCGCCGATGATCTTGATCGAGTTCTTGTTCGCGCCCACCGTGCCGTCGGCGCCGAGGCCGTAGAAGATCGCGCGCACGGAGCCCGCGTCCTCGGTGTCGAACGCGGCGTCGTAGTCGAGCGACAGCCGCGTCACGTCGTCGCGGATGCCGACGGTGAAGTGGCGCTTGGGCTTGGGCTGGTCGAGCTCGTCGAGCACGGCCTTGACCTGCGCCGGGGTGAACTCCTTCGACGAGAGGCCGTAGCGGCCGCCGATGACGCGGATCTCGTGGGTGGGCAGCTCGAAGTGCCCCGGCTCGGCCTCGCGCAGCGCGGTGACGACGTCGAGGTAGAGCGGCTCGCCGAGCGCGCCGGGCTCCTTGGTGCGGTCGAGCACGGCGAGGCCGCGCACGGTGCGCGGCAGCGCCGCGACGAAGCCCGCGAGGTCGAACGGGCGGTAGAGGCGCACCTTGAGCACGCCGACCTTCTCGCCCTGCGCGACGAGGTGATCGACCGTCTCGTGCGCGGTCTCGCACCCGGAGCCCAGCAGCACGACGACGCGCGTGGCCTCGGGGTGCCCGACGTACTCGAACAGGCCGTAGCGGCGCCCGGTGAGCGCCGTGAGCTCGTTCATCGCCGCCTGCACGTGCGCCGCGGTGGCGTCGTAGAACAGGTTGCACGCCTCGCGCGCCTGGAAGAACGAGTCGGGGTTCTGCGCGGTGCCGCGCACGCTGGGGTGGTCGGGCGTGAGCGCGCGCGAGCGGTGCGCGGCGACGAGGTGCTCGGGGAGCATGGCGCGCAGATCGTCGTCGGTGAGCTCCTCGACCTTGGCGACCTCGTGCGAGGTGCGGAAGCCGTCGAAGAAGTGCAGGAACGGCACGCGCGACTCGAGCGACGCGCGCTGGGCGATGATGGCGAAGTCGTGCGCCTCCTGCACGGACGTCGAGCAGAGCATCGCGAAGCCCGTCTGGCGCACGCCCATGACGTCCGAGTGGTCGCCGAAGATCGACAGCGCGTGCGTCGCGACGGCGCGCGCGGTCACATGCATGACGAACGGCGTGAGCTCGCCGGCGATCTTGAACATGTTCGGGATCATCAGCAGCAGCCCCTGCGACGCCGTGAAGGTCGTCGTCAGCGAGCCGGCCTGCAGCGCCCCGTGCACGGCGCCCGCCGCGCCCCCCTCGGACTGCATCTCCGCGACCGAGGGCACCGTCCCCCAGATGTTGCGGCGCCCCTTGGCCGACCACTCGTCGGCCCACTCGCCCATGTTGGACGAGGGGGTGATCGGGTAGATGGCGATGACTTCGTGGGTTCGATGGGCGACGGATGCGACGGCCTCGTTGCCGTCCATCGTCACCATGCGCCGTGTGGTCAAGCGAGCCCTCCGTGCGCCCGACCCCTTGGCGGGGCCGGGGGGTTGCCCCAGTGCGAGGCATCGTAGGAGATCGCCCACGAAAGGCCACCGCTTGCGCGTCTCACGGACGATCTATCCTCGCGGGCCATGGACATCGCCTACGCCGAGTCGCGCTACCGCACCCCCGAGATCGAGCACCGCTACGGGCCGCAGGTGCACCTGGTCGACGACCCGCTGGCCTGGACGCTGCTCGCCCGCGCCTCGGCGCGCGAGACGGGGCAGCCCGAGGTCGGGCGCCTGGTGCGCACGCTCTACGAGATGCTCGCGCGCGCCGTGGTCGCCGCCGAGCTGCCGCGCGCGCGCGTCGACGTGCCCACGCGCATGGTCGCGTCGCACCCCGAGGCCGTCTGCCGCGGCCAGGCCATCGCCACGACCACGAAGGTCGTCACCGTCGGCATCGCCCGCGCGGGCACGGTGCCCTCGCAGGTCGTCTACGATCTCCTCAACGAGGTGCTCGACCCAGCGCTCGTGCGCCAGGACCACCTGTTCATGAGCCGCACGACCAACGAGCGGGGCGAGGTGACGGGCGCCGCGTGGCACGACGCGAAGATCGGCCGCGACGTCGAGGGGCGCATCGTGCTCTTCCCCGACCCGATGGGCGCGACCGGCTCGTCGATGGTGTCGGCGATGGACCACTACGCGACCCGCCTCGACGGGCGCCCGGCGCGCTTCGTCGCGCTGCACCTCATCGTGACGCCCGAGTACCTGCGCCGCGTGCACGACGCGCACCCGACCGCGTCGCTCTGGGCGCTGCGGCTCGACCGTGGGCTGTCGCCGCGCGAGGTGCTCGCGACGCCGCCGGGCACGCGCTGGGCCGAGGAGCGCGGCCTCAACCAGCACCAGTACATCGTGCCGGGAGCGGGCGGCGTGGGCGAGATCCTCAACAACGCGTGGGTGTGACGCGGGCGCTCCGGCCGACCCGCCCGGGGCGTTCGTGCTACATGCGGGCCTGCCGCCGATGCCTGTCGCAGACGCCGACGTCGTGTCCGTCGCCGAGCTCGATCGGAGGCTCAAACGCGCCGTCGAGGGGGTGTCGGGCGACGTGTGGGTCGAGGGCGAGGTGACCTCGGCGAAGGCCGCGCCGAGCGGCCACGTCTACTTCACGCTCAAGGACGAGCGCGAAGAGGCCGCGATCGACTGCGTGCTCTACCGCTCGTCGGGCGTGCGCGCGCGGGCGCTCGTCGTCGACGGCGCGCGCTTGCAGGTGCGCGGGCGCGCCACGGTGTGGGCGCCTCGCGGCAAGCTCCAGCTGGTCGGCGACACGGCGCGCCTGGCGGGCCGCGGCGCGCTGCTCGAGGCCCTCGAGGCGCTCAAGGCGAAGCTCGCCGCCGAGGGTCTCTTCGCCCCTGAGCGCAAGCGCCCGCTGCCGCGCGAGGCGCGCGTCATCGGCGTCGTCACGAGCGCCTCGGGCGCCGCCATCCACGACATCGCCAAGGTGGCGTTCCGTCGCGGCGGCGCGCGCATCGTGCTCTCGCCGGCGCTGGTGCAGGGGCGCGAGGCGCCGCGGGCCATCATCGACGCGCTCGACCGGCTCGAGCGCGTGGCCGACGCGCTCGGGGTCGACGCCATCATCGTCGGGCGCGGCGGCGGGTCGAGCGACGACCTCATGGCGTTCCAGGACGAGGCCGTGGTGCGCCGCGTCGCCGCGTGTCGCGTGCCGGTCGTGAGCGCGGTCGGGCACGAGGTCGACGTCACGCTCGTCGATCTCGTCGCCGACGCGCGCGCGGCCACGCCTTCGCAGGCGGCCGAGCTGCTCGTGCCCGACTCGGCGTCGCGCGAGGCCGACCTCGCGCAGCTCGAGCGGCGGCTGCGGCGCGCGATGGCGGCCCGCACCGTCGAGGACCGCACGACGATCGCGGCGCTCGCGCAGCGCACGGCGACCATCCGCCTGACGGTCGCGGAGCGGCAGCAGGAGGTCGACGACCTCTCCTCGCGCCTGTTCGCGGCGGCCACGCGGCTCGCGTCGCGCCGCCGGCTCGAGGTCGATCGGCTGCACCGACGCCTGGCCGCGCGCCACCCGCGCGCGGTGGTCGCAGCGTCGAGCGCGGCGCTCGGCCCCCTCGAGGTGCGCCTCTCGTCGGCCATGCGGGCCCGGCTCGAGGCCGACCGCGCGCGGCTGGGGCGCGAGGCGGGGCGGCTGCACGCGCTCTCTCCGCTCGGCGTGCTCGGGCGTGGCTACGCCATCGCGACGACCCGCGCGGGGCGCGTCGTGCGCAGCGTCGCCGACGTCCGCCCCGGCGAGCCCCTCGCGGTGCGCGTGCACGACGGCGTCGTCGCCGCGCGCGTCGAGGGCGTCGAGCCGGGCGAGGGGGCGTCGTGAACCGCTTCGCGCTGCTCGGTCACCCCGTGGCCCACTCGGTCTCGCCCGCCATGCACCGCGCGGCGCTCGCCTCGCTCGGCGTGCAAGGCACGTACGACGCGGTCGACGTCGCCGACGAGGCCGCGCTGCGCGAGCGCGTCGCCGATCTCCGCTACGGCCTCTTCGGCGGCGCCAACGTCACGCTCCCCTGGAAGATCGCCGCGCTCGACGCGTCCGACGACGTCGACGCGAGCGCGCGCGAGGTGTCGGCGGCCAACACGCTCGTGGTCCGCGACGGGCGCGTCGTCGCGCACAACACCGACGCCGCGGGGCTCGCCGACGACTTGCGCGCGCTCGGCGCGGTGGGTCGCACCGCGGTGGTCATCGGCGCCGGAGGGGGCGCGCTCGCGGCCGTCGTCGCGTGCCGCGCGCTCGGCGCCGGGCTGGTCGCGGTCACGTCGCGCAGCTTCACGAGCAGCGATACGCTCCTCGAATCGCCCGCTGCCGACCGTCTGCGCGCGCTCGGCGCGCTCCCCTGCCCCTGGCCCGCGATCGAACCCGGCGCGACCTCGTCGAAGGCGAGCCAGGCGCTGCGGCTGCAGCTCACCGACATCGCGGCGAGCGCCGACCTCGTCGTGCAGGCCACCAGCGCGGGCATGACCGGCGCCGCCCCGGGCGAGCCGGTCGCCGCGATCGTCCCCTGGTCGGCGCTGCGGCGCGACGTGCTCGTCTACGACCTGGTCTACACCCCGCGCGAGACCCCCTTCTTGCGCGCGGCGCGCGCCGAGGGGCTGCGCGCGTCGCACGGGCTCGGGATGCTCGCGCGCCAGGGCGCGCGGTCGCTCGCGCTCTGGACGGGGCGGCAGGTCGACGCCGAGGTGATGCGGCTCGCCGCCGAGCGCGCGCTCGCGGGGCAGGGACGATGAGCGGCGGTCGCGGGGCAGCAACGATGAGCGGCGGTCGCGCGTCGCCCTGGCCGGCGGTCGAGGTCGCGGGCGATCTGACCCGCGCGCGCGTCGAGTGGCTGCACGGCAACGGCGCGGGCGCGTACGCGAGCTCGACGGTCGCGCAGCTCAACACGCGCCGCTACCA
>CAITLX010000130.1 GCA_903893335.1 uncultured delta proteobacterium
GTGCCCAACCGCGCGTACGAGGTGTGCGTCGCCGCAGGCGCGTGTCGGCCACACGACGCGAAGAGCGCCGAGGTCAACCGCCTGGGCACCGACGCGATGTACCGCGGCCCCGAGCAGCCCGTGAGCGCCGTGTCGTGGGACGACGCGCGCGCGTACTGCGCGTCGCGCGGCAAGCGCCTGCCGCGCGAGGCGGAGTGGGAGAAGGCCGCGCGCGGCACCGACGCCCGGCGCTACCCCTGGGGAGACGCGGCGCCGACCAAGGCGCAGGCGGTGTTCTCCGCGGCGCGCACCGCCGACGTCGGCACGCACCCGCTCGGCGCGGGGCCGTACGGGCACCTCGACCTCGCGGGCAACGTCTGGGAGTGGGTCGAGGACGTGTACGACCCCTACGCCTACCGTCGCGCGGGCGCGGCGCGCGGCGAGCCCGGCACCTGCGACGAGGTGCTCGCGGCGCAGGACGAGCTTCGCAGGCTCGGGCGACAGGGGTTCACGGGGACCAACCCCATCCCGCGCGAGTGCGAGCGGGGCCTGCGCGGCGGCGCGTTCAACTACCCGGGCCCCGGGCTGCGCTCGAGCAACCGCGTGCACCACGCGGCGCGCTTTCGCCTCGTGATGAGCGGCTTTCGCTGCGCCCGCGACGCGCGCTGAGCCGCGGGCCTATACTCGCGCGGGTGACCCGCTCCCCTCGCGCCCTCGCCCCCGCGGCCCTCGTCGCCTGGCTCGCCCTCTCGGCCAGCGCCTGCTCGCCGACCGCGGGCGACGCCGCGATCGAGCCCACGCCCGACGCCGCCGTGCTCGACGCGGCCGACGACGGCGCGACCGACGACGCCTCGATCGACGCGCCGACCGACGCGACCGACGCAGCCGATGCGCCCGGCGACGCGACGAGCGACGCGCCCGTCGGCGACGTCGCGACGGACGCCCCTCCCGTCGACGCGCCCGCCGAGGCCAGCGTCGTCTGCGAGGTCGGCGTCGCCTGCGGCGCGCAGTGCGTCGACACCACGAGCGACCCGTCGCACTGCGGGAGCTGCGGCGTCGCGTGTCCGTCGGGCGACCACTGCTGCTCGGGCGGCTGCGTCGCGACGAGCACCTGCTCGTTCAGCGTCGGGCTGCTCTACCCCGACGCCATCGGGCTCAACGGCGGCTTCGTCACGATCAAGGGCGCGGGCTTCATCTCGGGCGCCCGCGTGAAGATCGGCGGCGCGCGCGTGCCGTCGATGTTCCGCGACGCGCAGACGCTCTTCGCCGAGGCGCCGCCGCACGCAGCCGGCACCGCCGACATCGAGGTCGCGCAGGGCCCGCAGACCGCGACGCGCCACTTCGGGCTCACCTACGTCGCGGTGGCGCCGCCGGCCGCCTGGAGCACGGCGAGCCTCCCGACGCTGCGCGCGCAGGGGCCGGCCCTCGCCGCGCTGCACGACGGTCGCGCGCTCGTCGCAGGCGGCGAGGTGACTCCCGGCGACACGGCGAGCGCGTCGGCCGGCGCCGACGTGTACGACCCCACGACGCACGCGGCGACGCACGTCGCCAACGACATGGGCACCGGGCGCGTGCACGCCGCGGCCGTCACGCTGCTCGACGGGCGCGTGCTCGTCGTCGGCGGCGCCTGCTCGCTCGACGGCAGCGCGTGCACGGGCGAGCCGCGCGCGGCGAGCCTCTACTCGCCGCTCTCGAACAACTTCACGCCGACCGGCACGGTGCTGCACGTCGGGCGCGTCGGCGCGCGCGCGGTCCTGCTGACCGACGGGCGCGCGCTCGTCGCCTCGTCGAACGCCGCGAGCCTCGAGCTGTACGACCCGTTCATCGATACGTTTCAGCTCGTGCCCCACGACGTGCTGCACCCGCTCGGCTTCGTCGTGCGCATCGGCGACGGACGCGTGATGCTCGGCGGCGGCGACGTGCTGACCGGCGGCGGCATCGACGGCAAGACGGTCGAGCTCTACGACCCGACGAGCGGCGCGTTCACCACCACCGGCTCGCTCGCGACGCCGCGCGCGGCTGCCAGCGCGACCGTGCTGCCCGACGGGCGCGTGCTCGTCGTCGGCGGCACCGACTTCTCGGCGGCGACCGTGAACGCCCCGCTCGCCTCCGCCGAGGCGTGGGACCCGGCCACCGGGCTCTGGACGACGCTCACGGCGACGCTCGACACGCCGCGCGCCTGGCACGCCGGCGTGCTCGTCACCGACGGCACGCTGCTCGTGCTCGGCGGCTACGCCGTCAAGAAGGCGTGCACGCCGGCGAGCGCCGTCGCGCGCCTCGACGCCGCAGCGGGAGCGTTCGGCTCGTTCGGGGCGCTCCCCCGCGCCGACGGCGACTGGCAAGGGGTCGCGCTCGCAGGGGGCGCGGTCGTCGTCGCGGGCGGCGCGCTGTGCGGCAGCAGCGACGCGTCGCTCGTCGTGCTGCGCTGAGCGCGCGGCGCGGCGGTCGGGCCCGACCGGGGCCTAGACGCGCACGCGGAAGTTGCCGACGAAGGTGCGGCCGATGTCGTCGAGCGTGGGGTCGGTCACGATGATCTCGGGGCGACCGTTCTGCGCGTACACCACGGTGTTCTGGCGGAACACGCGGCCGAACGCGATGGCCTCGTCGCGATCGACGCCGTGCACGA
>CAITLX010000131.1 GCA_903893335.1 uncultured delta proteobacterium
GCCCGAGCGGTGGCTCGGTGCGCTCGGTCGTGAAGTAGGGCGCCGCCGTTCGCACGGCCTGGAGCGACCTACAGCGCGCGTCCTACGCGCAGAGGCGGCGTCATCCGCGCTCTCGGATTGAGATCTCCGTCCATTGCTTCCGATCGGAGCGAAGGGTAGCCATGGCCATGATCGGTAGACCGGGTGTTCGCGCGATCGTGTTGCTCGTCGCCTTCGCGGGGTGTCGATCGAAGCCCTCGGCGCCGCCGGTGGTCGCGACGCCGGTGCGCCTCGTGGGAGTGCGAGCGCCGGTCGGCGCGGCGGGAGCGGGCGCGGTCGGCTGCGACGCGACCGGCGCGTCATGCCAGTCGCTCGCCGATGGCGCGGTGGTCTCGACGGCGGTCGTGAAGACGGCGCCGGGCGCGTGGGCCACGCTCACGCTCGACGCGCGCACGTCGATCGAGCTCGGTGGCGACACCCTGGTGCGGCTCGGCACGCCGGGCGAGGTGGCGGTCGAGCGTGGCGGCCTGCTGCTGGCCTCTGCCGGTCAGGACGACCCCAAGGCGACGTCGTGGCGCGTGCGGCTCGCAGGGCAGAGCGGCGAGGTCGACGCGAAGCTCGGCGTGGCGCTGGCGGTGCGCGCCCGGAGCGCGGAGCGCGCGACGCTCACGGTGCAGAAGGGCAAGCTCACGCTGCACGACGAGCGCGGCGGCGCCGCGGTGATCCTCTCGGGCGAGAGCGTCGAGCTCGCCGCCGGACGCCCGCTGATGCGCACGGCGGCGCCCGCGGTCGTCGAGCAGCCGCGCGCGCCCATCCCGGTGGCCGTCGGCGGGCCCGCGCCGCCCGTGCGCGGTCTGGGTCGCATGACCGCGCGCGTCCCGGGGCGCACCGAGGTGGTGTCCGGCGTGCGGCTCGTCTCACACCACATCGACGTGGCCGTGCGCGACGGCATCGCGCGCACCCAGGTCGAGGAGGAGTTCGCGAACGACACCGCGCAGACGCTCGAGGGGCGCTACGTCTTCGCCCTCCCGACCGACGCGACCATCTCGCGCCTCGCGCTCTGGGTCGGCGACGAGCTCGTCGAGGGCGAGGTCGTCGAGAAGAAGCGCGCCGCCGCGATCTTCAAGGGGATCGTCGACGACACCGTGCGCCCGCGCGACCCCGCGCTGCTCGAGTGGGTGGCCGGCGGAGACTTCTCGCTGAAGGTCTTCCCGATCCCGGCGAAGGGCAGCCGCAAGGTGAGGCTCGCCTACGATCAGGTGCTCGCGGCGGCCGACGGTCGCGTGCGCTACGTCCACCCGATCTCGCCCGGGGCCGACCGCGCGACGAAGATCGACGACTTTCGCCTTCACGTCTCGGCGACCGACACCCGCGGCAGCGTCGTCGACGTCGAGACGCCGGGCTGGGCGACGACGCGCGCGGCCGACGGCAATGCGGTCGAGCTCGACTTCGCGGCGCGCGACTTCGTGCCCGATCGGGACTTCGTCGCGACCTACGCGCGCGACGCCGGGAGCGAGCCCGAGCTCGCGACGTACGTTCCGTCGTGGGGCGCGCCGAAGGGGCAGGGGCTCGGCGCGCCGCCGATCGACAAGGACGGTAAGGGGTGGTTCGCGCTCCGCCTCCGCGCCGAGCTGCCGACGGACGCCTCGCCCCCGGGCCGCGCGCGTCGCGACGTCGCGATCGTGGTCGACACGAGCCACGGTCAGGCCGCCGAGCGCCTCCGAGACACCTCCGAGCTCGTCGTCGCGCTCGCCGAGGGGCTCGACGCGGACGAGAAGCTCGCCGTGCTCGCGTGCGACAGCGCGTGCACGAGCTGGCCCGAGTCCGGCCTCGCGTCGGCGGGGGGCGCCACGCGCGACGCCGTCGCGGCCTTCCTCGCGAAGCAGACGCCGCGCGGATCGAGCGATCTGGCGGGAGCGTTGCTGGACGCGACGCGCCGCCTGGGCGCGACCGGTGGGCAGATCGTCTACCTCGGCGACGGCGCGGCGAGCTCGGGCGAGCTCTCGACCTCGCGCATCGCGGCGCGCGTGAAGCCTGCGCTCGCTCGCAAGAAGGTCGATCTGCGCCTCTACGGCGCGGGCGCGTCGCTCGACGCCGTGGCGCTCGGGGGGCTGGCGCAGGCGCTGGGCGCGACCTTCGATCCCCCCGCGACGGGCGACGCGGTCGCCGCGCGCGCGGCGCGCATGGGTCGTCAGCTCCGCAGCGCCGTCGTCGTCGCGCCCAAGGTCGAGCTGCCGGTGGGGTTCTCCGACGCGCACCCCGCGACGCTGCCGAACCTGCGGCTCGGCGAGGACGTCGTCGTCGTGGGCAAGCTCGACGCGTGGCAGCCGGGCGTGGTGCGCCTCACGGGCGAGCTGGCCGGGCAGAGCTACGCGGCGACCAAGCCCATCGCGTTCACGGAGGACTCGGCGCGGCAGAACCCGCTCGTGCCCCGCCTCTGGGCCGCGGCGCGCATCGCCGATCTCGAGGCGCGCGGCGAGGCCGCGGCGGCCAAGGAGATCGTCGAGGTCTCGAAGCGCCACCACGTCATGTCGCGCCTCACCTCGCTGCTCGTGCTCGAGAACGACGCGATGTACTCCGAGTTCGGCATCGCTCGGACGTCGGCGTCGTCGCCGCTGCTCGCGGTCGGCGGGCCTGGCGCGAGCGACGGGAGGCTCGACCTCTCGAAGCAGCTCGAGGCCACGGATATGGCCACGCTGGGCGCATTGGGCGCGACGGGTGCCGCCGGCGCTCTGAGGGCTGCCCCGACCTCGGCGCTCGACAGCGCCGCCAGCAGCGGCGCCGGAGTGGCGAGCGGGAATGCGGGCAGCGGGCCGCTGCGCCCGGGCGCTGTCGGCGCAGGGCTCGGGTCAATCGGCTCGACCTCGGCGGGGAGCGGGCCGAGCCAAGTGGTGAGCGCGCCGACGGGCAACGTATCCGTCGGTCCCCCGTTGGTCTCCGGCGGGACTGTCTCGAACGCCGCCCGCGTCGTCGCGGGTATGCGGGCGGGCTTCCGCGCTTGCTACAACCGCGGCCTCGCGACGAACCCCGAGCTCGCAGGCATGCTCCGCTGCTCGGCGAACATCGGACCGAACGGCGAGGTGCAGTCGGCTCAGTGCAGCCCGTCGGGCTCGCTCTCTGGCGAGGTCGTCTCGTGTGTGACCCGTCGCATCCAGAGCGCGTCCTTCGCCCCCCCGGAGGGGCGCGCCGCCACGGTGGTGATCCCCGTCACCTTCACGTCGACGCCGGGGCCGCTCGTGCCCTCGGCGCCTCCCGTCGGGCCGGTGGCGCACGGTAACCCCCCGGCTGCGGCGTCGCCGACCGCCGTGCACCGCGTCGGCGACGAGGCGTGGACGACGCAGGGAGAGGACGCGCTCGCGAAGCTCCGCGCCGCACTGGCGAAGGAGCCGACGAGCCGCAAGCGACATGAGGAGCTCGTGCGCGCTCTGCTCGCGCGCGGCCGCTTCGCCGAGGC
>CAITLX010000132.1 GCA_903893335.1 uncultured delta proteobacterium
CACCGGGTATGGTTAGCGCACCGACGACATCGGCGAACCAACCCAACAGAAGGCTGAACAGATAGAACCACCAGTACTCGCTGCGTGTTGCGCGGCCTGAAAACGTGGCGTACTTGCCCATGCATGTCGTAATTGACTGGCCGAAAGTCATGCGCCTCTCCGGAAAAGTGTTGTGATGCCTTCTTGCACGGAACGATGCGCGGCAGTCTGCGGCAACGTTGCAGAGGTATACTGGGCGTCGTGCCCTGAACAATGCGCGCTTGCTTTGAGATGGCGCCACCTTGGCTGGAACCTATGCCAAGGTGGGCCTACGCGCGCCTGGTCAGTGGGTATGGTGTTGATCGACTAGCACTCCTGCCCCACGTTCACGCTGCGCGTGCGTGACCGTGCGCGACGAGGTTCTCGAGGTGGCACAGCGAGCAGCGTGGCAACCACGCGGCGAGGAAGCGGGCGACCGCCGGACGGATCGACGCGAACGAGTCCTCGAAGTGGCGTTCAGGCCGTGCATGACTGCGCACCACATTGGACAGAGCGCGCGCCCTCGGGCCAACTTCCGCGTGCGGAGACCCGCTCGGGGTCGCTGCGGGTCGGCCGGATCGCGTGAGCTACCCATATGTCGCTTCCCCGCGGCCCCCTCCAGCCTCCACGCTGCGCCCGAGTGGCGCGCGTTTCCTACGCGCCACCTCGCCGCGCTTGTAGAGCCGTCCTGCTATCTCGCCCTCCGCTTGGTTCAGTCTCCGCCAATACGCGCGGCCCGTCGCCGTTGGGGCGCGGTTGCGGCGCGCGAGGTTCGGTCGCGCCGGCGCCGCAGCCACGCGATCGAGGTCACGCCGACCGCGACCACCACGAGGGGCACCGTGATGAAGTACAGGGCCCCGAGCGCGGCGCCCAGCGCCAGGTAGACCCGGCCGTGCCCGAGGTCCGCCCCCCGGAAGAAACCGAACGCGATGGCCGCGGTTGCCACGGGGGCAACGCCCGCCAGCGCTGCGAACCACCGGGCCGCGCGCGTCAGTCGGTCTCGCGGAGGCCGCGCGTCCACGGGGGGGACCGTAACATGTCGGCGCCCCCCGCCTGGCGTGCGGCGGCGGTCCTGGCCGAGGGCGCGTGCCGTCTCGCTCCGCCCGGCGGCGGTACGTCTTATCCCGCCGCTCGCAAACGGATCCATTCACCGCTCGGAAGGTGATCCACCCGCCTCACCTCACCGACACCTCCGTGCATCTCGTCGGAGTCCGCAACGACGAGCGCGAGGACGTCGGCGACCGGCGATCGACCTAGCCGACGCGTCGATGCGCGGGCGCGGCGACGCCCCTGGCGTCGAGCCAGAGCGAGACCGCCTCGCGGACGTTGGGCCGCGCCTCGGCGATCGAGTCGGCCTCCGTCACGACCCCAGGCAGCGCGGGGACCTCGATCGAGTAGCCCCCCGCCTCGAGGTCTGGCGTGAGCACGGCCTCGTACGACTCCCCGCGAACGACCACCGACAGCTCCCGCGGCGCACGCAACTCGACCACCGCGTGCTCGCGTGCTCTGCCCGGGGCGCTCGACGGCCACACCGGCGCGCGGACCCTCCGCACCCGGTAGTGTAGACACCGAGCGCTGTCGTAACTGGCTACCGGTAGCTTCCGTGGAGGGTTGTCGCTGTCGTTACTGTGGGTTCGACCCATGTTTGCGACACCAGACGCTGTCGTAACTTGCTCCCGCGCCCCACCATGAGGCGCGTCGGTGTCGAAACAAGGCTACCGGTAGCCAGAGACACGACACTCGATGTCGACAACTAGGCTACCGGTAGGGGTAGTCGAGACACTTGCTGTCGAAACGAGGCTAGCGGCAGCCAAGATCACGACACTGGGTGTCGCAACTCGGCCAGCGGTAGCCTCTCGCGCGGTCGCCGAGGGCGCGTCGAGGCTACCGCTGGCCTCCGAGGTCGGCGACGGGGCCCCGTCGAGGCTACCGGTAGCCTGCCTGGCCAGCGAGGGCACCGCCGCGAGGCTACCGCTGGCCTGTGCGGTGGTGGGGGGGCGCGATCGCTCGCCGCTCCCCCCGCTCGCCTCGCGCGACATCGAGGTTGATTCAGGCCGCCGATGGCGCAACCGTGGGGCCATGCGGTCTCCCCTCGGGCTCGGCGGGTGTTCGTTCGTGGGTCTCGTCTTCGCTGCTTCGCTGGTCGGGTGCTCCGCCGCCGACGCGGCCGGCCCGCCGGGTGGCGGCGACGCCTCGGTGGACGCCAGCCCGGAGGGCGCGGCCGATGCCAGCGGGGAGGTGGCCGACGACGCGGCGCGAGACGGCGTCGTCGATGCGCCGCTCGACGTCGCGGCCGACGCCCAAGGAGAGGCCGCCACAGACGCGGGCGATTGCATCGAGCTCACGCTCGGGCGCATGGGTTCGAACGGCGCCGCGTACGGAGCGGCGCGCTTCTCGCCGCAGATTGGCGCAGCGGGCTGGGACTCGTTCTGGCTCGCGTTCCAGGGCTCCACCGGGACGTTCGACCTCTCCGCTTCGACCGAGCAGGAGATGACGACGTGCACCCATTGCGTCTACGTCCAGGAGGACGTCTCCGCCGTGACCGGGCTGACGCGAGGGTACTTCGCCCGCTCCGGGACGCTCACGCTCACCGCGATCGACGCGCCCGGCTCGTTCGTCGGCAGCGTGGACGACGTGCGCCTCGAAGAGGCCGATTGGTCGGCAGGCTCGACCCAGTGGGTGGCGGGCGGAGCCTGCCTGCACGTCACGCACGCGGCGTTCGACACGCACCCGACGCTCTGCGTCCCCTTCGGCGCGACCGTCTGCGGCAGCGAGCAAGCGTGCGTCGTCCCCTGGCTCCCGCAGAGCACGGTCACCGGCGTCTGCCTCGACGTCGGCGCCGCAGCCGCGGGCGGCCCCTGCGACGACCCGACGTCGACGACGAGCACCGACTGCGTGAGCGGTTACCAGTGCACCGGTGGCGCCCTCGAGAACCACATGCTCTGCCGCAAGGTGTGCGACCCCTACGGCAGCGGCACGCCCGCGTGCGACGTCGCCGACGAGACCTGCGACCCCATCACGTACGTCTGCTCGAGGCACGACGTCGACAGCGCGACGGAGGGCGGGGCGTGCGCGCTCGCCGACTACTCGGGGTGCGCCGCGACGGACGGCCGAGCGGCCGGCTGGTGCGTGAATGGCACCTGCGCGAAGCTCTGCCGGATCGTGCCCGGCGACGCCGGCACGACGTCGCCCGACTGCTCGTCGACCCAGACCTGCGCCGACGAGCTTGGAGCCGGGACCTTCGGGCTCTGCCGCTGAGCGGCGCGTGCCCCTTACTCCTTCGACGTTCCGCGGTTCGTCGAGATGGTGCCGAGCGTCTCCTGGAAGAGCGCCTTGGTGAACTCGCGGTTGAGCCGGGCGATGAACTTCACCTTGACGCCCTTGGGGCAGGCGCCCTCGCACTCGTAGTGGTTGGTGCAGTTGCCGAAGTCGTTGTCGGACATGGCCTTGACCATGGCGGCGACGCGCTGCGGGGCCTCGACCTGGCCCTGCGGCAGCTCGGCGAGCTGGGCGACCTTGGCGCCGGCGAAGAGCATCGCCGCGCCGTTGGGGCAGGCGGCGACGCAGGCGCCGCAGCCGATGCACTCGGCGGCGTCCATTGCGTAGTCGGCCTCGGGCTTGCCGATCAGGATGGCGTTGCCGTCGGCCACGCCGCCGGTGTGGCAGGAGACGAAGCCGGCGGCCTGCACCAGCCGGTCGAGCGCCGTGCGGTCGACGATGAGGTCGCGCAGGATGGGGAAGGCGCGGGCGCGCCACGGCTCGAGGTAGATGGCGTCGCCGTCCTTGAACTTGCGCATGTGCAGCTGGCAGAGCGTGGTGCGCTCCTGGCCGCCGTGCGGGACGCCATTGACGACCGCGGAGCAGGCGCCGCAGATGCCCTCCCGGCAGTCGTGGTCGAACGCGATCGGGTCCTTGCCGGCCTTGATCAGGTCCTCGTTCACCACGTCCAGCATCTCCAGGAAGGAGTGGTGGGGCGTGATGTTCTTCGCGTCGTAGGTCTCGAAGCGGCCCGGCTTGTCGGGGCCCGACTGACGCCAGACGATCAGCTTGAGGTTCATGGTCCCGTGTTCGGTGGCGCTCATCACTTGTAGCTCCGGACCGCGAGGTGGACGTTGTCGAACTTGAGCGGCTCCTTGTGCAGCTCGGGCGTCTGCCCGGTGCCCTTCCACTGCCAGGCGGCCGAGTAGGTGAAGTTGGCGTCGTCGCGCATCGCCTCGCCGTCGGGGTACTGGTGCTCCACTCGGAAGTGGCCGCCGCAGGACTCCTCGCGGTGCAGCGCGTCGCGGCAGAGCAGCTCGGCGAACTCGATGAAGTCGGCGGTGCGGCCGGCGTTCTCGAGCTGCTGGTTGAGCTCGTCGCCGGAGCCGCTGACCTTGACGTTCTGCCAGAACTCCTCGCGGATGCCCGGGAGCTTCTGCAAGGTGTCGGTCAGCGACTGCTGGCTGCGCGCCATGCCGACGTTGTTCCACATCAAGACGCCGACCTCGCGCATGAACTCGCTGACGGTCTTCTTGCCGTTGATGCCGAGCAGCTGCTTGCGCTCCGCCTGCACGTCGGCGATCGACTTCCGGCACTCGGGGTCATCGGCCGTGACCTTGCCGGGCTTGGTCTGCGCGAGGTAGTTGGCGATGGTGTAGGGGATGACGAAGTAGCCGTCGGCCAGGCCCTGCATCAGCGCGCTCGCCCCGAGGCGGTTGGCGCCGTGGACCGAGAAATTGGCCTCGCCCAGCACGAACAGGCCCGGGATGTTGCTCTGGAGGTTGTAATCCACCCAGAGGCCGCCCATCGAGTAGTGGGGCGCGGGGTAGATGCGCATCGGGCGCTTGTAGGCGTTCTCGTCGGTGATGCGCTCGTACATCTCGAAGAGGTTGCCGTAGCGCTCGCGAATGGTGCCCTCGCCGAGCCGCTCGATCGAGGCCGAGAAGTCGAGGTACACGCCGCGCCCGCCGGGGCCGACGCCGCGCCCCTCGTCGCATTGCTCCTTGGCGGCGCGCGAGGCGATGTCGCGCGGGGCCAGGTTGCCGTACGAGGGGTACTTGCGCTCGAGGTAGTAGTCGCGATCGGCCTCGGGGATGTCGCCGGGGGCCTTGCCGCAGTCTTCCTTCTTCTTGGGCACCCAGATGCGGCCGTCGTTGCGCAGCGACTCCGACATCAGCGTGAGCTTCGACTGGTAGTCGCCGGCCTGGGGGATGCAGGTCGGGTGGATCTGCGTGTAGCAAGGGTTGGCCAGGTAGGCGCCCTTCTTGTGCGCCTTCCAGATGGCGGTGACGCTGCAGCCCATCGCGTTGGTCGACAGGTAGAAGACGTTGACGTAGCCGCCGGTGGCGAGCACCACCGCGTCGCCGACGTGGGTGCGCACCTCGCCGGTGACGAGATCGCGCACGGTGATGGCCTTGGCCTCGCCGTCGACCACGACCAGGTCGAGCATCTCGGTGCGGGGGAACATCTTCACCGTGCCGAGCCCGATCTGCCGCGAGAGCGCCGAGTAGGCGCCGAGCAGCAGCTGCTGGCCGGTCTGGCCGCGCGCGTAGAAGGTGCGCGAGACCTGGGCGCCGCCGAACGAGCGGTTGTCGAGGTAGCCGGCGTAGTCGCGCGCGAAGGGCACGCCCTGCGCCACGCACTGGTCGATGATGTTGTTGCTGACCTGCGCCAGGCGCCAGACGTCGGCCTCGCGGGCGCGGAAGTCGCCGCCCTTGATGGTGTCGTAGAACAGCCGGTAGATGCTGTCGCCGTCGTTCGGGTACGCCTTGGCGGCGTTGATGCCGCCCTGCGCGGCGATCGAGTGGGCGCGCCGCGGGCTGTCCTGGTAGCAGAACGCCTCGACCTGGTAGCCCAGCTCGGCCAGCGTGGCGGCCGCCGAGGCGCCGGCCAGGCCGGTGCCCACGACGAGCACCTTGTACTTTCGCTTGTTGGCCGGGTTGACCAGCTTCAGCGACGCGAAGCGGTGGTCGTCCCAGGAGTCTTGGATCTTGCCGGTCGGTGCCTTGCCATCGAGGATCACGGGTAGTTCCCCTTACTTGGCGATGAGGCCAAAGAAGATGGCGACAGGAATGGACCCGTAGCCGAGGAGGAAGATCACGGAGAGGACGCTGCCGAACTTGAGGAAGCCCGGCATCGTCTTGGCGTTGTTCAGCCCGAGCGACTGGAAGGTGCTCTGGATGCCGTGCGAGAGGTGCAGGAAGAGCGCCGCCATCGCGACGACGTAGACGACCGCGGTGACCACGTGCCCGAAGGCGGCGACGACCATCGAGAAGACGTCGAAGCGGCCGTGGCCGTCGAGCCCCTGGACGATGTCGAGGCCGGGCACCGAGCGGACGGTGAAGTGCAGCAGGTGGAAGGCGATGAAGCCCCCCAGCAGCAGGCCCGTCCAGATCATGTTCTTGCCGGCGAAGGTGACGCGCAGGCGACGGTCGACCGCGTAGGCGGTCGGCTTGGCGGCGCGGTTCTCGAGGGTGAGCCGGATGGAGAGGACGATGTGGAGCGCGACCGCCGTCAGCATCACGACGCGCGTGGCCCACACGACCTGCGGCAGGCCGTGAAGCTTCTCGGCGTAGGCGTTGATGCCGTTCGGGCCGGCGAAGATGCTCAGGTTGCCGAGCAGGTGGCCGACGACGAACAGGACCATCAACAGGCCCGTGATCGCCATCACGACCTTTCTTCCGATGGAGTCCGAGAGCAGTCGCATGAGCAAGTTCCCTTCTTCCCGGCCGGAGGGCTGGCGCGTCGTGCCGGGCCTCGAGCGACGTGACCGTCGGGGGAGCCCGGCTGGAGCGGGGACGCATGCTACGCGATCTCGCGCCTCGGCGTGGTGCTCCGGCGCCTCTTCGGAGGGCTCTCGGGCGTCTCATCGCCTGCGCGGGCGCCCGCGCGCGCTCGCGCCGCCTGGCGTACGCTCCGCGCGCCGCCTCGAGGGTGCGGCGGGAGGTGCCCATGTCCGCTGCGCGCAAGCTCGTCGTCACCGGCGCCTCGACCGGCTTCGGCCGCGCCATCGCCGAGGCCGCGCTCGCCCGCGGCTGGTCGGTGCTCGGCACCGTGCGCAAGGACGCCGACGCCGAGGCGCTCGGCGCGCTGGGCGTCGCGACCGCGCGGCTCGACCTCGCGGTGCCCGCGTCGATCGGCCCAGGCTGCGACGCGATCGCCGCGTGGTGCGGCGGCGCGCTCGACGCGCTCGTGAACAACGCCGGCTCGACCTGGCCGGGCCCGGTCGAGCTCGTGACGATGGCCGACCTGCGCATGCAGTTCGAGGTCAACACGTTCGGGCAGGTCGACGTGACGCAGCGCCTCTTGCCCGCGATCCGCGCCGCGCGCGGGCACGTCGTGTTCGTCTCGTCGGACTCGACGACGACCACGCCGCCGATCCTCGGCCCCTACGCCGCGTCCAAGCGCGCGCTCGAGGCGCTCGCCGAGGCGCTCGCGCAGGAGACGGCCGACCAGGGGCTGCGCGTGTCGATCGTGGCGCCCGGGCCGTACGCGACCGCGATCTGGGGAACCTCGACACCACGCGGCGAGGCCTACATGGGCTCGGACGACCCGCGCGTCGCGCTCTACCGCCCGCTGGCCGAGCAGCTGCGCGCCGCGGCGGAGAACTGGCCGCAGGGCGACCCGGCCGACCTCGCGCGCGTGGTGCTCGACGTGGTCGACGACCCGCGCCCGCCGATGCGCACCGTGGCGCCCTTCTCGTCGCGCGCCGCTGCGTGGCTGCGCGCGGTGGTGGGGCCGCGCCGGTTTCACCGCCTGATCCGGCGCGAGGTCGCGAGGCGCGCGGGGGGGTAGGCGACTTGACGCACGCCGGCCGCGCGGGACACTGCGCGCCGTCGGCCACGATGCAGAGCGAGCCGGCGTCGCAGCCTCGCCGACCGAGCCCCGCCCACCCTTGCCGTCGATCGAGCTGCTGTACGTCGACGAGCACCTCGTCGTGGCGAACAAGCCCTCCGGGCTGCTCGTGCACCGCGGCTGGGCCGGCGACGACGACGTGGCGATGTTTCGCGTGCGCGACGCGCTCGGCGGCGAGCACGTCCACCCCGTGCACCGGCTCGACCGCGGCACGAGCGGCGCGCTCGTGCTCGCGCGCTCGCGCGAGGTCGCGACGCTGCTGATGAAGGCGTTCGAGGAGCAGCGCACCGACAAGCGCTACCTCGCGCTCGTGCGCGGCACGGCGCCTGACGCGGGCGTCATCGACTACCCGATCCCGCGCGTCGAGGACGGCGAGCGCGTGGCGGCCACGACGCGCTTTCGCCGCGTCGCGCGCTCGGAGGTCGACCGCTGCACGCTCGTCGAGGCGCGCCCGCTCACCGGCCGCCTGCACCAGGTGCGGCGGCACCTGCGCCACCTCGACCACCCGCTCGTCGGCGACGTGAAGCACGGCTCGGGCGCGATCAACCGGCACTACCGCGCGACCTACGGCCTGCTGCGCCTGGCGCTGCACGCGCACCGCATCGCCTTCGCGCACCCGATGACCGGCGCGTCGATCGTCGTGCACGCGCCGATGCCCGACGACCTCGCCGGGCCGCTTCGCGCGCTCGGCCTGCCGACCGCTCCGGCCGACGACGAGGCGCCGTGAGCCGCCGCGA
>CAITLX010000133.1 GCA_903893335.1 uncultured delta proteobacterium
ACGCGCGTCGCAGCGACACCGAGAACGCGGGGCCGACGAGCACCACGATCGTCGCGGCGAGCAGCCAGGTACGCGCCGCGAGCGGGCCGTCGGGGGCGACGACGGGCATGATCGCGCCGACGACGAGCTCCCCTGCCCGCGCGCGCACGTCGGGCCACATCCAGGGATTGGTCGCGACGAAGGCGAGCGGGCCGCCCGCGAGCGCCACGAGCCAGACGACGGGCGCGGCCCAGCGCCCGCGCGACGCGTCGCGCGCCACCCGTCCGGGAGACGCCGCGAGGTCGAGCAGCGGCAAGGCGGCGACGACGCCGACCGCGGCGGGCGCGACGCCGACGGCGACGCCCGCGAGCAGCGCGGTCGCGGCGCACGCCCAGCGCGAGCGGCGCCCGAGCGCGTGGGAGGCGGGCGCGAGCACGAGCCCCCACGCGGCGAGCGCGAGCGCGAGCGAGACCCCCTGGCTGGGGGACGCGGCGCCGAACGGCACGGCGAGCGCGAGCGCGGCGAACGCGAGCGCCGCGGGCCGCCCGACGAAGGCCCGCGCAGCCGCGAAGACGAGCGCCGGCCCGAGCGCACCGAGCAACACCGCGCCCAGCTGCACCCGCGTCGCGACCTCGAGCGTCGGCGCGAGCCGTCGCGCCGCGGCGTCGAGGTAGCCCGCCACGAGGAGCGTCACGTGCCCGAAGGCACGCGCTGCCCCGAGCCCGCGATCGACCTCGCGGGCGGCGAGCGCCTCGCGCGGCGCGCCCTCGAGGCGGACGATCCAGTCGGCCGCCGCCTCGATCGCGCGCACACGAGCGGCGTCGGGAGGCCCCGACCGACGCGTCGCCAGCCACCGCGCGAAGGCCGCGGCGGCGAAGGTCGCGACGCCGAGCGCGAGGTCGAGGCGAAGGGCGCCCCGCCCGGCGCGACGGCTCACGGCAGGACGATGCTGAGCGCCGTCGAGACGTTCGGCAGGCTGCGGATCTCCTGGAGCACCGCCGCCGGCAGCGGCGAGTCGAGGCACCAGAGCGACGCCGCGCGCTTCGAGGCCGGGTGAAGACCGACCTGGAGGCGCGAGACGTTGATCTGCTCGCGACCGAACAGCGTGCCGACCGCGCCGATGACTCCGGGGCGATCCTCGTTGAGGATCGCGAGCTGCGCGCCCGACAGGTGGGCGTCGAGCTCGTAGTCTCCCCAGCGCACCAGGCGGGCCGAGCCGTCGGCGGCGAGCGTGCCGTCGGCGCGGACGATGCGGCCGTCGGCGTTCTCGATGCGCACGGAGACGAGGGCCTGGAAGCCGCTCTCGCCGCCCGTGGTCTTCAGCTCGCGGAGCGCGATGCCGCGGTCGCGCGCGACGTGCGGCGCCGAGACCTGGTTGACCGCCGACTCGAGGTAGCGCTCGAGCACCCCCGCGACGGCCGCCGCCGAGACGGCAGCGGCGCCGAGGTCGCCCGGCTCGCCGGCGCACGCGATCTCGATGGTGCGCGGCTCGATCTTCTCGGCCTGCGCGAGGAAGCTGCCGAGCCGGCGCGCGAGGTTCGACCAGGGGCCGAGGCGCGCGGCGACGTCTCGCGAGACGGACGGCACGTTGACGGCGTTGGTGACGGTGCCCGTCGAGAGGTACGCGACCACCTGCTCGGCGATCTCGAGGGCGACGCGCTCCTGCGCCTCCTCGGTCGAGGCGCCGAGGTGCGGCGTGCACACCACGTCGTCGCGCGACAGCAGCGGGATGGCGCCCGGCGGCTCCTCGACGAAGACGTCGAGCGCCACGCCGCCGATCTGCCCGCTCAGAAGACCGCGCTCGAGCGCCGCCTCGTCGTAGATGCCGCCGCGCGCGCAGTTCACGAGCAGTACGCCCTTCTTCATCTTCGCGATCGTCGTGTCGTTGACGAGCGCCTTCGTCTCGCTGGTGAGGGGCGTGTGCACCGTGATGGCGTCCGCGCGCTCGAACAGCCCCTCGAGCGACACGAGCTCGACGCCGAGCGCCGAGGCGCGGTCGGCGGTCACGACGGGGTCGTACGCGATGACGTTCATGCGCAGGCCGCGCGCGCGGTCGGCGACGATGCGCCCGATGTTGCCGAGGCCGATGACGCCGAGCGTCTTGCCCGAGAGCTCGCGGCCCTGGAACTTCGTCTTCTCCCACTTGCCCGCGCGCATCGACGCGGTCGCCTGCGGGATCTTGCGCGCGAGCGAGAACAGGAGCGCGAGCGCGTGCTCGGCCGTGGTGATGGCGTTGCCCGTAGGCGTGTTCATCACGACGATGCCGCGCTTGGAGGCCGCCGGCACGTCGACGTTGTCGACGCCGATGCCCGCGCGACCGACGACGCGCAGCGTCGTCGCCGCCTCGATGACCTTGGCGGTCACCTTGGAGCCCGAGCGGATGACGAGGCCGTCGAAGCCCGGGATGGTCGCCGCGAGCTCGGCCTCCTTCAGGCCCGGCTTGTAGACGACCTCGATGCCGGGAGCCGCGCGGAGGATCGCGAGGCCCGCGTCGCTGAGCGTGTCCGAGACGAGGATGCGTGCGGTCATGGTCGGGGGCCTTTCGATCTCAGGCGTTGGCGCGGGCGAAGTCTCGGAGCAGCTGGGCCAGGGCCGTCACGGCTTGCAGCGAGACGGCGTTGTAGGTCGAGACGCGGATGCCGCCGACGGCGCGGTGCCCCTTGAGGCCGACCATGCCGGCCTTCTTGGCCTCGGCGATGAGCTTCTCCTCGAGGGCCTCGGTCGGGAGGCGGAAGACTACGTTCATCAGCGAGCGGCTGCCGACGTCGACCGGGCACTTGTAGAACGACGAGAGCTCGTCGAGCGCGCCGTAGAGGACGCGCCCCTTCTCGCGGTTCTGCTTCTCGACGGCGTCGAGGCCGCCCTGCTCCTCGAGCCACGCGAGCACGTTGCGCACGAGGTAGACGGAGAAGGTGGGAGGCGTGTTGTAGAGCGACTTGTTGTCGGCGTGCGTCTTGTACCGGAAGATCTTCGGGATGTCCTTGCGGCCCCCGTCGACCAGCGACTTGCGCGCGAGCACGACGACGATGCCGCTCGGCCCGATGTTCTTCTGCGCGCCGGCGTAGACGAGCCCGAACTTCGAGACGTCGAACTTGCGCCACATGAAGTCGCTCGACATGTCGGCGACCAGCGGCACGTCGCCGGTGTTCGGGAAGTCGAACCACTGCGTGCCGAACAACGTGTTGTTCGACGTGATGTGGACGTACGCGGCGGCCGGGTCGAGGTCGAGCTCGGCCTGCGTCGGGATGCGCGTGTAGCGCCCGTCGACCGCGGTCGTCGCCGCGACGCGCGCGGTGCCGACGAGCTTCGCCTCTTCGAGGGCCTTCTCGGACCAGCCGCCGGTGAGCACGTAGTCGGCGCTCTTGCCCGCGGGCAGCAGGTTCATCGGCACCATCGCGAACTGCTGGCTCGCGCCGCCTTGCAGCAGCATCACGTGGTAGTCGTCGGGCACCGAGAGGAGGCGCCTGACGAGCGCCATCGCCTCGTCGTGGACGGCCTCGTACTCCTTGCCGCGGTGGCTGTGCTCGAGGACGCTCATGCCCGAGCTGCCGAGCTCGAGGAGCTCGCGCTGGGCGCGCTCGAGCGCGGGAAGCGGCAGTGCCGCGGGGCCGGCGTTGAAGTTGAACACGCGCGCCATGGGCCGTCCTTTCGTGCGCGGCGCATTTGCCGCAAAGCCACTCCGAGCGCAAGCGCCGTGGCGCGTCGAGGCGCCGGGCCCGCCCGAGGGCGGAGGTCCGGCGAAGCGGCGCGCTCGGTCGGGTGCGCTCGCCTGTCACACCTCGCGGTCGGGCTCGAGCGTATGGATCGCCAGCCCGGTGAGCACTTTCGGGTAGAAGTAGGTGCTCTTCTGCGGCATCACCTCGCCCGCCTCGGCGACCTCGCGCACCTGCGCCACCGGGGTCGCGTTCATCACGAAGAGCACCTGTCCCTCGCCCGTCTCGAGCCGACGCACGCCGTCGGCGGGGTCTTGCAGGTACGAGAGGTTCGTCTTCGCCGCCTGCGCCTCGAGCGAGATGCCGAGCAGGTGCTCGAGCACGCCGCCGTGCAGCACGGCGACGTCGGTGCGCCGCACGACCGCGGGGCGCGCGCCGAGGGTCGGATGCGCCGCGAGGTCGACGTCCGAGCGCAGCGCGAGCAGCACCGCGCGGCCGCCGGGGGCGACGGCAGCGAACGCCGTACCCGACCGCCCCAGATCGCGCAGCTCCGCGACGAGCGACGCCGGGTCGGCGCTCGCGGGCGTGACGCGGAAGAGCGACGCGGCGCGCTGCACGAACTCGCCGAACGAGAAGCCCGCCAGCGAGTGCACGAAGCGGTGCGTCGGGAACACGACGAGATCGGGGTCGTCGCCGTTGCACAGGAACGCCATGAAGAAGCGGTGCTCGGCGCGGGGCCCCGCGGGGGTGCCGGCGGCGGCGAGCGCGGCGTCCGTCTCGCCGGCGTAGCGGAGCGCCGTCTCGTAGCGATGGTGGCCGTCGGCGATGAGCAGCGAGCCCTTGGCCATGTGGTCGACGATGGCGCGCACCGCGTCGGCATCGGCGATGCGCGCGAGCTCGTGGTCGACGCCGTCGGGCGTGCGGAACGCGGCGAACGGCACGCCGGTCGCGATGGCGGCGTCGATCGCGCGCGCCGGATCGCGGTAGAGCATGAAGCCCGGCGAGAGGTTGGTGCGCGTCGCGCGGAAGAGCTTGAGGCGGTCCTCCTTCGGGCCCGCGAGCGTGCGCTCGTGCGGCAGCACGACGCGGTCGGCGTACGGAGCGGTGCGCACGAGCGCGAGCAGCCCCCGGCGCCTGCGCTTCGCGCCTCCGCCCGGCGGCGCGAACGTCTGGTCGTAGCGGTAGAACGAGGGCGTCTCGTCGCGCACCAGCACGCCCTCGGCGCGCCAGGCGGCGAGCAGCGCAGCCGCGTTCGCGTAACGCGCGTCGCCCTCGCCGTCCGGGAGGATGAGGCGCGCGACGTTGTGCGGGTCGCGCGCGACGAGCTCGGCGCGGTCGGCCGCGGAGATGACGTCGTACGGCGGGGCGACGACGGTCGCGAGGTTCGCGACCGCGTACCGGAGGGGACGAAGCGGGGCGATCACCGTCATGACGCGGCGCAGCATAGCACGTCGCTCCTCCCGTCGGCGCCTCACCTCGACCCGCCGGTTTCTTGTTCGGCGCGTGGCGCGCGTGGTACCGCACGCGGTCGATGCGGTCCTCCTCGCGTGGCGCGCGGCGCCCCCTGTTCGGCTTCGCGCTCGGCCTCGCCTTCCTGGGGGGCGCGGCCGGCCTCGCGCCCGGTTGCGGAACCGAGGCGCAGGGCATCGAGGCCTGCCGCAAGGTCGAGGAGGAGCGCTGCCGCCAGGCCCCCGCGTGCGGCGACCTCGCCATCACGACGGCCGACGACGTGCAGGCCTGCGTGCGCTTCTACCGCGACCAGTGCCTGCACGGGCTCGTCACGGCCGACCCGGGCGCGCCGGTCGTCGATCGCTGCGTGCGCGCGATCCAGGCCGCCGGCACCTGCGCGCTCGACACAGCGAAGCGCGACGACATCTCGACGTGCGACCCGGCGATCGCGACCAAGGGGTCCGACGCGAAGCGCCCCTGCGACATCATCCTCGCGCCCGACAAGGCCGACGACTGCGCCTGGCTGACGCCGACGCCCGACGCGGGCAGCGACGCGGGCGTCGACGCGACCGACGACGGCGCGACGGCCGACGCAGCCGCGGAGTGACCGCCCCGCACGCGCAGTCGGCGAGGCAGCGCGAGGCTCAGCCGCCGCAGACGAGCGGCACGTCGAACGAGCGCCCACCGGCCAGCACCACCTGCGCCTCGGAGGTGCCGTCGAACGACACCCGAAGCGCGCGCCCCGTCGCGCGCGAGGTGTGCACGACGCTGCCCGACGGGCACGCGTCTCCCGACGCCGACCAGCAGATGCGGTACGCGTCGATCGCGGTGTCGATCGTCCGCGCGCCGACGGTGGTGACGGCGCTGCCCGTCGAGCTTCGGCACCCGGCGGCGAGATCGAACTCGACCGCGAGATCGCTCGTGTGCGCGACGGCCACCCCCGCGAGGCTCGTGCGCGCCCAGGTGCCGCGCCAGGCGACGTCGCGCGAGGTGCCGCGCACGGTGATGTCGGCGCTCGCCTGGTGCGCGCACGCGAGGCCGTTGGCGGTGAGCGCGTCGCTGCGGTACTCGGCGTGCAGCGCGCCCGCCGCCCCCGCCGAGAACGTGACGACCTCGTCGCCGCGCACGTGCACCAGCCCGAACGGCCCCGTGCAGTCGTCGAAGTGCAGCCGCACCGTGAGCGGGTCGGTCGGGTCGATCGAGCGCGACAGGCAGCCGGGCGGCCAGAGCGCGACCTTCGCCCCCGCGGTCGCCGCGGCCTGGCTCGGCTCCTGCGACGAGACGGACGAGACCACGAGGTTCGCGAGGTGCGTCGTCTGCGCGGACGCGGCCGCCATCTCGCTGCCGTCGGACGCGAGCTGCGCCGTCTCGGCGTCCACCGACGGGTCCGTCATGCGGTGCAGGCAGGCGTCCGAGCCGAGCAGAGCCAGCGTGGCGACGAGTCCGAGCGCGGTG